>JBKJQC010000289.1:0-3745 GCA_046593995.1 Polyangiales bacterium | reverse complement strand
CGTCGATCAGCGCAGATGCGTTCTCGGAAAGCTGCTTCGCTTCGAACGAGACCTTGCCGATGCGGGCGTGGACGATGCCAGCCTTCTCGACGCGGTACTCGACCTTGCCGGCCTTCGCTTCACGCACCGCAGTGGTGACGTCGTCGGTCACGGTGCCGACCTTCGGGTTCGGCATGAGGCCGCGCGGACCGAGGACGCGTCCGAGCTTGCCGACCGCACCCATCATGTCGCGCGTCGCGATCACGCGATCGAAGTCGAGGAATCCCTCGGCGACCTTCTGTACGAGCTCGTCACCGCCCGCGAAGTCCGCACCGGCCGCCTTGGCCGCTGCTTCCTTCTCGCCCTTCGCGAACACGAGAACGCGGACAGCCTGTCCGGTTCCGTGCGGAAGAACGATCGCACCGCGGACCATCTGGTCTGCGTGCTTCGGGTTGACACCGAGACGGACGGAGATGTCGACGGTCTCGTCGAACTTCGCGTACGCCTTGGTCTTCACGAGCTCGACCGCTTGGTCGACCGTGTAGCGCTTCGTCTGATCCAGCCCATCGAGGGCGGCAGCGCGCTTCTTTGCCAATTTCTTACCCATGCGCCTCCTTGCGGCTCAGTGCCTTCCACCGTGGGTCCAAGGTCTAGGGTCTAGGGTCTAGGGCACCCGAGACACCGCGACGGCTGGTCGGTGGTGTGCGGAGGTTGCTGAACGCGGTCTCGGCGAAGTCCGAGAGGCCGCCAAAGTCTGGGGCGTGGTCTCGCGTCTCGGGCTTCTGACCCTAGACCCTAGACCCTGGACCCTAGACCTATTCCTTGATCTCGATCCCCATCGAACGTGCGGTGCCCGCGATGGTCTTCATCGCCGTCGCAGTCGAGCCGCAGTTCATGTCCTGGATCTTCATCTCCGCGAGCTTCTTCAGCTGCGCGGTGGTGATCGAGCCGACCTTGTTCTTGTTCGGCTCCTTCGAGCCCGAGCCCGGCTTCTTCTGCGTCGCGAGACCGGCTTCCTTCTTCAGGAGGACGGCGGCGGGCGGGGTGCGGGTGATGAAGGTGAAGCTGCGGTCCGAGTAGACCGTGATCACCACGGGGATGATCATGTCCCCGCCGGCAGTCTTGGCGTTGAACTCTTTGCAGAACGCCATGATGTTGACGCCGTGCTGACCGAGCGCCGGGCCGACCGGGGGCGAGGGGTTCGCCTTCCCCGCGGGGAGCTGGAGCTTCACGTAACCGGTGATCTTCTTCATGGGGAGTTGCCTCGGGCGCCCTTGTTGGGGAGCGGCCTACCGCGCATCGCCTGGGTCGTCGGTCACCCCATTTCCAGGGGTGATCGAAGGCTCTCCGTCGCGGTGGTCGGAGGGCGGGCGTGGCCCGAAGGGCCTACGGGTAAAAAGGGGCGCGCATAAAAGCAGATCGAGCCGGTGTGCGCAAGCGCCACCCTGGTAGGGTCGTTTTCAGGCGGGTTTGTGCTCTCGGCGAGTGTGCTACGCCAGGTCGACCGTCGTCGACCGGGGATTCCCTTGGCGAGACCGCATCAGAGCTCGTCGACGAACGCGCGCGTGATGCGCGCGAGCTCGGCCAGGACGTGGGGCTGGTCGCGACCGCTCCGCTTCGGGACCGCGAAGCCGTGGTCCGCTTCGTCGATCACGTGGAGCCTCGCGCCGATCTTCTTCGTGATCGGACGGAGGAGGCGGAGCTCGGCGAGCGCGTCCCGCGAGCCCTGCAGGAAGAGCATCGGGACCTCGAGCGCGTAGAGGTGCTCGGCGCGCGCGACGTCCGCCTTGTCGGCGGCGTGGAGCGGGAACCCGAGGAAGACGAGGCCACGCACATCCTGGTGCGACGCACGCGCGAGGAGGCGCGCGGTCATGCGTGCGCCCATCGACTTCCCGCCGGCGACGATGGGGAGTCGTAGCTTCCGGGCCCGAGCGATGGCCGCCTCGACCGTCGCCTCGAGGATCGCGGCCGGATCGATCCGCTTCTTGCCGGCCTCGGTGTAGGGGAACTGGAAGCGGAGCGTCGCGATCGACTCGCGCGCGAGCGCCTGCGCGATGCCCTCCATGAAGGCGTGGTGCATCCCGGCCCCTGCCCCGTGGGCGAGGACGTAGACCGCGACGGCGGTGCGCGGACGCACGATCAGCGTCGAGACTTCGTGTTCACCGACGCGAAGCGTTCCCTCGCGCGCCATGGCGGTCACCTTCGCAGGAGCCAGCCGAAGAGCACCACGAACAGCATCACCATCCCCGCGAGCGCCGCGTACCAAGCGACCTGCGTCGAGTTGCCTTCGCGCGGGGTGTTCGCGTCGAGGCGCCGTCGCACCGCGCGGATCTCCGACGCACCGACCCTCATCGACATCGGCCCGGGCGGCTCGGAAGGCACGAGCTCGAGCGACGCCCGCGCCGGCGGCGGACCTGCTGGCTCGTCGAGGAGCGGTGGGGGCGCCGGGACGGTACGCAGGGCCGGATCGTCGAGGTCGTTCGTCGGCTGCTCTGGTGCGAGCGGTCCCGACGCGGCGGCGAGCTCGGCGAGCGACTGTCGATCGATCGCCGCAGTTGGCGGCATCGCGACCGGCGCGCGAGCCATGTGCGCCGACGGGGTGAGGATCGGGCCGGCGAATCCAGGGCCGATGCGCAACAGGCCGGAGCGCTCGAGCGGGAGATCGCCCGCGGCCTCGGCGAGACGTCGCGCGAAGGTCCCGGCGTCGGGGATGCGATGGCTTCGATCGCGCTCCATGGCCGCGGCCACGACGGCGGCGATGGGGAACGGCACCCAAGGCGCGATCTGCGAGAGCGGCTTCGGGTTCTTCGACAGCACGGCGACGAGCACCTGCTCCACGGTCCCGTTGCCGTCGTAGGCGGGCTGCCCGGCGAGCATCTCGTAGAGCACCGCGCCGAGCGACCAGACGTCGGTGCTCGCGTCCACGAGCTCCCCTGCCGCCTGCTCGGGCGACATGTACTGGCAGGTGCCGAGGATCGCGCCGACCTTGGTGAGCGCGCGCCCGCCGTCGAGCTGGTTCACGTCCTCGCGCAGCTTGGAGATCCCGAAGTCGACGATCTTCACGAGCGGGGTCTCCCCGCCGCGTGCGCAGAGGAAGATGTTCGCGGGCTTGAGATCGCGATGGATCACCCCGGCGTCGTGCGCGCGTCCGAGACCGCGCGCCGTCTGATGCGCGATGTGCACCGCGAGCGGCGTCTCGAGGAGCGGCGTTCGATCGAGGCGCTGCGAGAGGTCCTCGCCGGAGAGGTACTCCATCACGAGGTAGAGGCCGTGCGTCGCGTCGCGACCGACGTCGAAGATCTGCACGATGTGCTCCGACTCGACCCGACCCGCGGCGCGCGCCTCGCGTCGGAAGCGCGCCGCGACTTCTGCGGAGTCGCAGAACTCGGGCGCGATCAGCTTCACCGCGATGCGCTTGCCGAGATCGAGGTGCTCGCCTTCGAAGACGGCACCCATCCCGCCGCTCCCGAGGAGCGAACGCAGGCGATACTTGTCCGCCAGTACGGCGCCGACTGCCTCCCTCACCGAACGTGCATGCTCGCGCCCTCGTTGCCTTGCGACAAGGCAGCGGGCTTGGATTGAACACGGACGGACGAAGGCTTTGCGAAGTCCGTTCCGCGTCCGAGGAACGAGCTCAAGCGAGTGGATTGAACACGGAGGCACGGAGGCACGGAGGTCTGAGAGGGTCTGCCGGTCCTTCGCGCCCCGTTCCCTCCGCACTCGCCCCTGCCGGGCCTTGATGGTCTCGAGAGGGTTGTGAGCGTGT
>JBKJQC010000150.1:0-6462 GCA_046593995.1 Polyangiales bacterium | reverse complement strand
GGCCGCACGGTTCGAGAGACCACCACTCCCGTTGAGGGCTTTGTCGGCGGCGTCGCCGTCGCCGTAGTCGATCAGATCGTAGCCCGACGCGCGCGCCGGCTTCCCTCCGGTCTTGCGGCCGAAGATGAAGTCGATCCCCGCGGCGTTCTCGACGCACGCCTTGTCGCCATTGCACTTCACGTAGATCGGGTCGGTGAAGCCGAGGTTCGCGTGCCCCGCGCACGTCTCGCCGCCGAGCGCGTGGTTCGTCACGCGGTACCAGCACCTGTAGTCCCCCTGCGCGAAGGCCGAGCCGTTGAAGTCTCCGCCGACGATCTGCATCGCGTGGTCGGGCATCGGGGCGTGCGCGTTCGTGCCCGAGGCCTGGCCGTCGACCAGCTCGATCATGTTCTTCTCGGAGCAGTCCATCCACGTCCAGTGACGGAGGCTCACCGCGGCGACGCGCTTGTTCGCGAGCACGTCGTCGAGCTCGACGCGGATCGTCTGGTAGCCGGAGTTGTTGGTCCGCGACGCGCAGGTGTGACCGCCGTTGCCGTCGTTGTCGCCCCAGGGGAACCACTTCTCGGTCTTGATCAGGCTGAAGCGGCTCGCGCGCCAGATCACGCCGGTCGTCGACGTCGGCCTCGGCGTGACCTCGCCCTGGAAGCGTTGGTGCGTCGGATCCGGCTGCGCGATCACGCCTTCGTACTTCTCGCCGAGCGTCTTCGTCATGAACGCGAGCATGTCGGCGAGGCGCTCCTTGTTCACTGCCTGCTGGATGAGGAAGATGTCGGGGTTCCGCGGCTGCGTCTTCATGTAGTAGACGAGGTCGTGCCAGTCGAAGAGCATGTTCTCGACGTTGTTCGTGTACACGAGGACGCTGTTCGGGCCGTCGCCCGTCTCGGCCCCTGCGTCGCCACCTACGTCGACCGCACCGACGGCAGAGTCTCTCGCGGGCCCCGCTTCGCGCGCGTCGCCCGCCTCGGTCACGGCGCTCACGTCGATGACCGCAGCGGCGTCGGGTTGGGCCGTGTCGGTCGCGCCGGTATCGCCGCCTTGGGCGCTGGTGTCGACCGTGGCCGCGTCGGATTCCGGCGCGACGTCGGCGCCGGCCGCGCCGCCGCACCCGACGGACAGCAGCATCGAAGCAGCAAGCGTCACGAAGATCGGACGCCACGTGGGCCGAGCGGAGGAAGAAAGGGGCTTCATGGTGCTGGTCTGGCTCCCTCATTCAAGCTCCGTACCGGAGCGGTCGGAGAATAATCGCCGGGGACGTCGATCCGCGCGCTCCTGGTTCGTCGCCGTGGAGAGAGGCGGTGGAACCGTCTGCCGCGGGAGAGCTCACATGCGCAAGCTGATCGTCTCGGAGTTCATGAGTCTCGATGGTGTGGTGCAGGCGCCCGGCGGCGCGGACGAGGACACCGAAGGCGGCTTCCGTCACGGCGGCTGGACGATTCCGTACTGGCACGACGACATCGGCAAGGCGTTCGGGGCGCTCATGCAGGAGACCGACGCGTTCCTGCTCGGTCGCAAGACCTACGTCATCCACGCGCAGGCGTTCGAGCCGATGGAGCCCGGGAGCTTCTTCGGCGACATGATGAATGCACCGGCGAAGTACGTCGTGTCGCGGACGCTCGAGAAGCCGATCTGGCGGAACACGACGATCATCCGAGAAGGTGTCGTCGACGCGATTCGAGCGCTCAAGGCGCAGCCCGGCAAGAACATCCTCACCGACGGCAGCCACGAGCTCGTGCACACGCTCCTGCAGAACGATCTCGTCGACGAGCTCCACCTCCTGCTCTACCCGCTGATGCTCGGGAGCGGGAAGCGCCTCTTCCCGCAGGGTCCGCGCGCGGACTTCACCCTGAAGTCGGCGGCGCCCTATCCGAGCGGCGTGGTGGACCTGCACTACGTCCGCAAAGGGTGAGCTCCCCGATCTGGCGCAGCTTGGCCGCCTGGCCGCCGACGCCGCAGAACGGTCTGTTCACAGTGAGGCGGGGAGGCGGGGAGATCCAAACAGTGCTGCCGCGCGCGTGCAGCAACCGCCATGAGGCTCGCGCGTGCGAGTGCGTCGTCGCGGTGGAGGCGGACATCGGCAGACCTCTCGAGCCTCCCCCGCCTCCTCGCCTCCCTGTTGATGGGCGGTTTGGCGAGGGTCAGCGGCGTGACACTGAAGCGACTACCAGACGCCCGTCTCCGCCCCGTGCTGTCGAGAACCGCGCGCGGCTATCTAAAAGTGAAGGCTCGGACGGTGTCTCGTCCGGGCAACCTGTACTCGAAACATCACGGAGAAATCATGGCCCGCACGAGCACCTATCTGAACTTCATGGGGAAGACCGAGGAGGCCTTCCGGTTCTACGCGTCGGTCTTCGGCACCGAGCTCGCGACGCCCATCCATCGCATGGGAGAGGTCCCGCCCATGCCCGGGATGCCGGCGCTCTCGGACGCCGAGAAGAACTACGTGATGCACGTCGAGCTTCCGATCCTCGGCGGGCACGTCCTCATGGGGACGGACGCGCTCGAGTCGATGGGGCACACGCTCACGTTCGGGAACAACGTCAGCATCAACCTCGAGCCCGACACGCGCGCCGAGACCGCGCGCTTGTTCGCGCGCCTCGTCGACGGCGGCAAAGCCGAGATGCCCCTCACGGACATGTTCTGGGGCGGCTACTTCGGAAACCTCGTCGACCAGTTCGGCGTGCGCTGGATGTTCAACTGCGCCGAGAAGAAGTGACCGCGCGCTTTCTCGTCGGGTCGATTACTTGCAGGACTTCATGCACGTCTCGACGTCGGCGAGCGCTTCGCTCTCCATGATGCACTTCTTCCGGCACGCGTACTTCTCGGGCATCGTCTTCTGCTCGCCGGCCGCGTCGTAGCACCCCTTGAGGAAGTCCGACCGGTCCTTGTCGGTCGGCTTCTTCGTGGAGCCCTTCTTCAGCTTCGCGTTCGCGTCCGTCTCGATGTGCGCCCACATCTTTCGGCACACGTCCTCGTGGGTGATCTCTTTCGGCGCGCTTGCCTCGGCGGCGGGCGGCGGATCTTCCTTCTTCGTCTCGCTCGTGCCCTCGCTCGAGGCGACGGGCTCGCGCGGACGCTCCCACGCCTGCTTCGGCTCACCGCACGCGGCGAGCGCCATCACCAACAGACCGACGGAGATCGAAGTCTTCCCCATGCGACAAGCATGTCCTAACGGAGGCGACGTGTCTCGCCCACGTCGAACCGCCAGAGACGATCGCGATCGCTCGGGCCCGGACCTTCATCGTCCCACCACTTGTCGATGCGCAAGAGAGGCTCCGCCAGCGGCTCGTCCGTCAGCTTGTACGTGCCCCAGTGCATGCAGAGGAGGTTCTTCGCGCGGAGCTCCATGAACGATCGGCCCGCCTCTTCAGGGCCCATGTGCTGCGGCTTCATGAACCAGACCGGATCGTACGCGCCGATGGGGAGCATCGCCCAATCGACCGGTCCCGCTCGCCTGCCGATCTCGGCGAAGTGCCCGAAGTAGGCGGTGTCGCCCGCGTGATAGGCGGTGCCCTCGGGCGCCTGGATCACCCAACCGCCCCACAGGGCCTCGTTGCGATCGAACGGTCCGCGCATCGACCAATGCTGTTGAGGCACGAGCGTGAAGCGGACCTTCCCGCCCGGCCGCGCCACGGGTGTGACGTCGTGGTGCTCCCACCAGCCGCGCTCGACGTACGAGAGTCCCCGTAGATAACGGCGTCCGACCTCGGTCGGCACCATGAACAGCGTCGGCTTCCCGGTGAGCGCGAGAGTGTGCGCGTTCACCGCCCGGAGCGAGGGGAGATCCAGGTGATCGTGGTGCGCGTGCGAGACGCACACGACGTCGATCGGCGGCATCGACGCGACCTCGAGCCCCACCGGGCAGTGGCGCCTCGTGACGCCGAGCCGGGAGGCGAAGACCGGATCGGTGAGCACGGCGAGGCCACCGAGGCGCAGCGCGAAAGACGAATGGCCGATCCACGTGACCGACGCCTCGGGCGCGCGGAAGATCGCGCCGTCGTTCGGGACCGTTGGGGTGAGGAACGGCTCGTTCCGATCCGGTCGCCGCGCGCCGAGCTGCCACTTCACGACGTCTCCGAAGCCGCGCTCGTCGAAGGGATCGAGGTTTCGGAAGCGACCCATGCGCTCAGCCTGGTCGCGTCGCGGCGCGATGGTCGACCAACATGTGGAGCGACTTCGGGTCGAGCACGAAGCGGAGCGAGCACGCGCCCCCCTCGCCCATCGCGAGAGTCGGGACGCTGATCCCGACGACCATCGCCTTCATCATGGCGTGCGCCATCGCCTCGCCGACGAGCTCTGCGCACAGCATCGAGAGATCCGGCTCGTGGCCGACGATCATCAGTCGCCGCGTCATCTTGCGCGCGTGCTCGCGCACGAGCTGCTCGGCCAGGCCGCGCGGGGCGAGCGCGTTGTGCGCGACGACGGGCTCGACGCCGAGCGTGGTCGCCACGATCTCCGCGGTCTGCAGGGCGCGCACGAGCGGGCTCGAGACGATCGTCTTCGGGACCTCGTCGAACGACGCGAGCGCCTTCGCGACGACCCGCACACGCTCGCGCCCCGGAGGGGTCAGCGCGCGGCTCGCATCGAGCCCATCGGACGCTTCGTCTTCGGCCGGCCCGTGTCGCATCACGTACAGCTTCACGCCGCGTGATGTACGTCGGTCACCCGCGCGACGGAAGACCGAGGTTGCGGCGGATGCGCGCGAGCGGCTCCTGCGGGTCGGGCTCGAAGGTCAGCCCGGAGATTCGCTCGTAGGCTTCGACGTAGCGCCGCGCAGCCTCGACGCGGACTTCGTCCGGAATTGCCGGCGGCGTACCTTCACCGACGTACCCCTCGGCGGCGAGCCAGCGGCGCACGTACTCCTTGTCGAACGACTCCGGCTCCTCGTCCTTCGGGTGACGCTCGGCGTAGCTCGCCTCGTACCAGTAGCGCGAGGAGTCGGGCGTATGGATCTCGTCGATGACCATCACCTGCCCGTCGGGTCCGACGCCGAGCTCGTACTTGGTGTCGACGAGGATGAGCCCGCGCGCGGCCGCGTGCGCCTGACCGGCGGCGAAGAGCGTCATCGCGATCTGCGCGGCAGCGTCGAAGTGCTCGGCCGGCATCTTGGTGATCGCGAGGATTTCGTCGCGCGAGGCGGAGACGTCGTGTCCGCCCTTCTCGGCCTTGGTCGACGGCGTGAGGATCGGCTGCGGGAGCTTGTCGTTCTTCTTCAGCCCATCGGGGAGTCGGTGGCCGCAGAACTCGCGCTTGCCGTCCTTGTAGTGCGTCCAGATCGAGGTCGAAGTGACGCCGGTGATGTACGAGCGCACCACCATCTCGACCGGAAGCGGCTTGCACTCGATGCACTCCATCACGTTCGGATCAGGCACCGCGATGACGTGGTTCGGCGCGAGATCCTTGGTCTTCTCGAACCAGAACGCCGCCATCCGCGTGAGGAGCTGCCCCTTGAAGGGGAGCGTGCCGAGCACGCGGTCGAACGCGCTGATGCGATCGGTGACGACGATGTAGCGACGACCCTCCATCGGAGGGCGCGTCGAGTAGTTGTCGCGGACCTTCCCCTCGTACTTCGACCCGAGCTCGTCGAGGTCGGTGGCGTCGAGCGTGCTCCGCAGACCGGCCCACAGCGCGGGGAGGAGCTTCCCGCTTCCTTGGGGGAGCGTCGGAGAGGGCACGGTGTTCACCGGGTCGGGCATGGAGAAGCCGCGTAGATCGCTCGGCTCCGGGGCGGAAGCCGATCGGCGCTACGATGCGGCCGCCCATGATCCTCCGCGACCCGGTCCACGATCTCGTCTCGTTCGAGGCGGAGGAAGAGCTGATCGTCCCGGCGCTGCTCGACACGCCCGAGATGCAGCGGCTCCGTCGCATCAAGCAGCTCGGGGTGACGCACCTCGTGTTCCCGGGGGCAGAGCACTCGCGGTTCACGCACGCGATCGGTGCGGCGCACGTCATGACGCGTCTCATCCGCCGGCTGCGCTCGCTGCACGACGAGCTCCCGTTCTGGCAGCGGCTCGCCTCGGATCGCGCGCGCGACGCGCTCGCTGCGGCGCTCCTCCACGACGTCGGCCACGGGCCTTACTCGCACCTCTTCGAGGAGGCGATCGCGGGTGCCGTGCACCACGAAGCGTGGTCGCTGCGCATCGTGCGCGATCCCGGCACCGCCGTGCACAAGAAGCTCTCGAACATCGATCCCGCGCTTCCGGATCGCGTGGCCGCGCTCATCACCGGCGGCAAGGATTTGAAATACGATCTGCCCTATCTCGCGCACGCCGTGAGCGGCACGTTCGACGTCGATCGCTGCGACTACCTGCTCCGCGACGCGCACATGACCGGCGTGCGTTATGGGCTCTTCGATCTCGACTGGCTCCTGCGCTCGCTGCGGTTCTCTCCGACGAGCGACGGCCAGCCGCCGCGCTTCGCGATCGACGGGTTGAAGGGTCTCCCCGCGATCGAGGGGTTCGTCCT
>JBKJQC010000099.1:0-6311 GCA_046593995.1 Polyangiales bacterium | reverse complement strand
GCCGGTGTCGTTGACCGCGGTGCCGGTGTCGTTGACCGCAGTGCCGGTGTCGTTGACCGCGGTGCCGGTGTCGTTGACTGCGGTGCCGGTGTCGTTGACCGCGGTGCCGGTGTCGTCGATCGCGGTGCCGGTGTCGTCGACCGCGGTGCCGGTGTCGTTCACTGCGGCGCCGGTGTCGTCGACCGCGGCACCGGTATCGCTGGCGGTCATCGTGTCGGTCATGTCGACGCCGGTGTCCACGGGCGCGGAATCGACGACGCTGCTATCGACGAGCTGGGAGTCGGCGCCAGCGTCCACCGTGGCGTCGGGCGCAGCGCCCGAGTCGAAGCCCGCGCCGGTGTCGGCCGGGGGTGTAGTCGTGTCCGTCGGCTCTACGGAGTCGGTCCCCGTGTCCACGGCTCGTCCGCTCGTGTCGGCGATGCTGACGTCGTCTCCCGACGCATCATCGATCTCTTCCGCGAGGCCCGTCACATCCGTCGCGCAGCCGAGCGCGCACGCGGCGAAGATGAAGATTCCGGCGATGCGAATGTCAGCCCGGGTCGAACGTAGGGAGCGATGCATGAGCTTCTCCATGGGGCGGAAGGGACTCACGGTGCGCACCGTCCGAACGCCGCGCATCGCGTGCAGCCGCTCGGGCAGTCCGCCACCTTCGTGCAAGTGACGGCGTAGCAAGACCCCGCTCCCACGTCGAAGCCGCTCGCATCCCAGCCGGGCGCGTCGAAGCCGAAGGTCTCGGAGCTCGATGACGTCTCTGCCATCGAGGAGCCCGAATCTGTATCGCCGTCTGCGACCGCCCCAGTCTCGATAGTGGGCGCGGAGGCGTCTGTCGGGGCGGCATCGGCCGCGCCCGTTTCCGTGGTACCGGCGTCCGTTGCCGAACCGTCGTCGACCTCGTTGGCGGTAGCCGACGCCTCGGAGCCGCAACCCGCGACGAGCGCCGCCAGCGCGAGGGCCATCAACGCTCGCATCGCGTCATGATGGTGTCGGGCCGGAGTATCTGCAAGCCGAGACCGGCGCGCGACGACGACGGATGTGCTGCGGTCGACCATTGTGACGTAGCCTGCAGGAACCCATAGGCTTCGCGGATGTACTCGACGCGCGCGGCGATGGTCATGACCTGCTGCGTCTCCGTCTGCGGTTGCCGACGCGCGGGCGGCGACGCGGCTTCCGACACGGGGCCGCCTGCGTCCGCCCTGAAGAAGCTCGTCGTCCAGAGCGACTGCGCGCAGTGGGCCGAGCACGGCGTGTCGGTCACGGTCATTGCGTACAAGGACGCCGTCAAAGACTGCCCTGCGGAGGCGCGTGATCCCTTCGTGCGGCAGGTCGACAGCATGCGTGCCCAGATGCGCAACGGCGCGCTCGCGACGTGCGCGCAGCACGTGGGAGAAGAGCACTCGACAGCCGGGGCGAGCTGCTTCATGGCGGCGACTACGGCAAAGGAGCTCTCCGCCTGCGCATTCGCGCCGATGATGCGCCCCGGCGACACCGACCCGGTCGTCGCCGTCGCCGCGTTGAAGCAGAGCTGCGGAAAGGTGATGGCGCCCCCCTGAGCTATGCGCCGAGCTTCGACTCCGACGCTCCCCCGTCGGCGGCCTTTGCGATCGCGTCACGCGCCGCCCGCAGGTCGAAGAGCGACTGATCGCTCGCACCGGCTTTCGACGCACGCTCGATCGCCTCGTCGAGACGAGCCAGCTCCGCCTTCTGACGCTCCCCGAGCTTCTCCACCATCGTCGAGAACTCGGTGAAGAAGTCCTGGAGCTCGTCTCCCTTGCGGAGCGGACGATAGGGCGTGAACTTCCCGTCGCCGACCTCCCGGAACATCTGCCGCATGCGGTGGATCGGTCCCGAGACCTTGTGCGTGAAGAAGACGCCCGCCACGCCGACGAGCAACACGAGCGCGCCGATGCCGAGGCAGACACCGAACAGCAGACGGGCGCGCGCACGCTCGAGCGCGTCACGTTGCTGCGCGAGGCGGGCCGACGCGCTGTTGATCGTGTCGGCCTGCTGCCTCAGCTTGTCGGTCTCGAGCGCGTTCGCGTGCTTGGTCTCCGCGAGCAGCTTCGGATCGTTGCCGTACTTGAGGAGCGTCTCCATTTCCAGACGCTTGTTGAGGAGCTCGGCCTGCTTGATCGCCTCGGTCGACGCGCCATTGGCGGTGTGCGCGATGTTCACCGCCTCGCGTCCGGCCTGCACGGCCTCTCCGCTGACGGAGAAGAGCATCACGCCGAGCGGCACGCCGACGAGCAGCGTCAGACCGACGATCATGGCCGTCGCGCGTAGCTGGAACGGGCGGTCGACCAGGTAATTGGATCGCTTGTGTCCGCTCATCGCGCTGTCTCCAAGCCTTTCACGCGTCGCCGGAGCGCCCGCGACAATGCGAGCATCATCACCCAGATCGACCCGTCGAATGGGGGATTGTTCGCGCTGGAGACCCCGCAACCGGGCGATTGCGACGGTTCGCTCGGCGCCGCCACGCTCGCCTCGATCGGGGCGTCGCACGCCCGGTCGGGCTCGACGCATTCGGGACAAGGGTCGGTGAAGCGCCGTTCGATCACGCGCGACAGCCACACGCGGTGCGCGTCGAGCCGCGTCACGTGAGAAGGCGTGTTGCAGCCGTCGCGGCCGCCGGAGACGAGCGCGATGACCTCGCCATCGAGCAGCACGGGCCCGCCGGAGTCGCCCGCGCACACGTTCTCGACGTCGTCCCCGAGCCTCAGCACGCGCGTGCACGACTCGAAGACGGAAGTGGCGACAGCCTGGCGGACGCCCGCCGACATCGCGTCGAACGGGTCGCGTCGGCCGAAGCCGACTGCAGTCACCTGGCGATCGCGGAGGGATCCGGAGAGGGGTCGCAGGACGAGCCGCAACGGCGTCGGAGTGAGGTCTTCGACCACCTCGATCGCCGCGAGGTCGACGCCACCGACGGCGTCGTCGCCCTCCTGTCGCGCCGTCGGGTAGAGCGCGATCCGCGACACCGCGACCTTCGCCTCCGGCATCGTCACGTCCGCGCCGACGACCACCACGAGCCGTGACGGCGTCGCTCCCCAGACACAATGCCCCGCGGTCAGTGCGATCCGCGGGGCCACGAGCACGCCGGAGCAGAGCGCCCCATCGTCGCGCACGATCGCAACCACCGCCGGATGGCGGTCGTCACGCGCACCGCCGATGATCGGCTGCGTCACGCTCTCGGCGCTCTCCCCTTGTTGAACGCAGGAGACGAGCGCCAGCAGCAAGAGCGATGCGCCCCGGACCATCGCCGAGAGGTGTAGCAGGAAGGAGCGTGACGAACCCGGTCAGGCCGACGTCACGGCTTGGCGACCGGTGCCGGCGCGACGATGTCGCCGCGCACGAACATTTCTTCGACCGCCGGCGCGAAGACCGACGGGTAGCGGATGTCCTTGTGGGCGATGGCGACCGTCGAGAGGTCGAGTCCGCGGCCGAGCCGGTGCTGGGTCACCGCAAAGGCGTGAGACACGAGCGAGAGATCACGGAGGTAGAAGGGGCCCGAGACGCCCGCGAGCGCGACATCCTTCGCCTCGAAGTGGAGCGTGAGTGTGCCGGTGCCCGCCGGCAGATCGCCGCTCGTCTGCGACACGGCGACCGCGTGTTCCTTCCCCTCGGCGTCCTTGTAGACGAGCGTCGCCTCGACGCCGAGGCGATCTCCCACGACGGACTCGAGCTCGACATCGACCTTCACGTCGTCGATCACGCCGTCGGCAGCGCGGACGATCTCCGGCGTGTTGACCGCGATCATGCGCGCGTGGGCGGGCGCGTAGCCGAAGCCGCTCTCCATGTCGCGCTCGAACTCCACACCGTCGGCGACCCCGCTCACCTTCGCGTGAAGGTGCCAGACGCCGATGTACTTCAGGTCCGCCGAGGCCAGCGGAATGCGCGCGACATACCGGCCTGCGCCCTTCGAGGTGAAGGTGAGCCCGGCCGAACGTTCGCCGTTCGGCAGCTCGATGGTCCCGCTGAGGGTCGCACCGTCGATCGGCGCCGCGCCATTGGTCAGCGTGTATTCGATCTCGGCCGTGTCGCCGAAGCCGTACTGCAGCGCGGCGGGCGCGCCGGTCAGCGTGATCGCCGAGTTCGGCTGCTGGACGTCGATCTCGACGCCTGCCGCGAGCACGTCGGCCGGGATGTCGACGGTGACACGTCCCGGCTTCGCGGGGACGTCGATGGAGAGGATGCGCCGCGGGAGCGAGAGCGCTGCGAACCCGGGCTCCGGCTTGAAGATCGAGTCCGGTGACCCGATCGAGCCCGGCATCGGATCGACGGAGGGCGCCACGCCCTTCTTGCTCTTCTCGCCGGCGATGTGATCGACCAGGACCATCGGCGTGCTCTCGTCGCGTGCGCGATCGAGGATGGCGCCGGAGGCGTCACGAAGGTGGACCGAGCCGAGGCTCTTGTGCGGATCGCGCGATGTCAGGATCACGCGCGCGCCGGAGGGCGCGTCGATGGGGAACGCGAGGCCGGCCGCCTTCGAGTCGGTCGAGGTCACGACGCGCGCGAACTCGCGGCGGGTGGACGTCTCGATGGGATGGACGAAGGAGTAGTCCTTGCGGGCGAGCCCGGGGCTCGAGACGCTGAGCGTCGGCTGCTTCTCGAGCGTCGGCAGCGCGACGGCGACGAGGCGATGCGGCACGAGGTCGCCGTTGATAAGCACGGCCTGGCCGACCGGGATGCGTTGCGGTGCGAGCGGCGCACCGACTTGCGGATCCGCGGGCGGCGCCGGATCCCTCGAGCAGCCGGGAGCGAGCAGGACGAGGAGCGCGGCGGAGAGGAATTGGTTCTTCATGGTGTGTTCCGTCTTGCTCCCAATCAGCGGCACAGGCTGACGCTCACGCCCGCCGAATTCGTCGTCGAACAGTCGGTCCCGCCGGTCGTGCAGCCGCCGTTCACGCACGTGCCAGTGACGCAGTCAGCGGTGGCGGTGCACGTGCTCGAGGAGCTCGTACAGTACCCGCCCGAGCAGGTGCCGCTCGAGCAGTCGGTGGTGACGGCGCAGGGCGACTTGTTGTTCTTCGTGCACTCGCCGAGGTCACAGACGCCGTTGTTCGCGGCCGCCGTCGAGACCGTCGACCAGGCGTAGTACACGCCGGTCGTCGGATCGGCCTCGTTGTAGAGCGGGTTCGACGCCGCCACGTAGGGGTCGTTCTTGGTGATGATGCCCGCGCACTGGTTGGTCTTACCGGGGAGGCAGTCGTTGCCGTCGTTGCCGTACTGCGCGAGCACGCACTCGTCACACTTGCCGTCGGCGATCCAGCTCTGCGGGCAATAGCCGGTCGCCTTGATGGTGTTCTGTCCGGGATCGGTGAACCACACGGTCGTCGAGGAGTTCTGCGTCTTGCCGGTGAACTGCGTGGTCGCCCACGTGACGCCGTCGGACGTGTACGTCATCGCGTTCGCCCACGGGTCGTTGGTGTTGGTGAAGCCGCTCGGCGCGGTGCCGGTCGCCTTGGTGCCGGTGCAGTCCTCGGTCGCGCCCCACGAGACGACCTTGGTGCCGCTCGCGTCCCACGTCGGCACGGCGTCGTGGCCGTAGATCGCGATGCAGTCCCAGTCACAGTAGCCGTCGCCGAGATCACTGTTCGCGCACCCGGCGGTGTAGCCGATCCTCGTCCCGCTCTTCGAGACCGTCGCGTACTTGTTGAAGCCGCACGAGTCCCACTGCTTCACCGCCACGTCCTTCGCGGCGTAGCTCTCGTTCTCGAAGCCCTTCACCACGTTGTTGACCTGCTCGAGGATCTTGGTGTCGAGGCTGTTGCACACACGGCGGCTCTGGTTGTGATCCTGGTTCAGGCCGAAGGAGAACTGGGTGCCGATCGCCTTCGCCGACGCGCACGAGATGAACCCGTCCGAGCAGCTGTCACGCGCCGTCCCCGCGTCGTTCGAGTTGAGGAAGGCGTTGTGGAGCGCGGCGAGGCCGGTCGACATCACGAAGGAGTCACAGTTCGAGCCGCCGAGCGAGCCCGACGTGACGCCGAGGCAGGTGCCCCACGCCATCACGCCGAAGCACTTCTGCGTCGAGGTACCGCCCGTGGTGTAGAAGGGGACGCCCCCTTGGGTGGCCGAGAGGCCGCTCACGCCGAACTTCGCCGCGTCGGCGTTGTGGCTCGCCATCGCCGACGTGCGGATGAAGTTCGTGCCGTCGTCCTTGAAGCCCATGAGCGACGCGAGGGCAGCGCCCGCGAGCGTGGTCAGGGTCGAGTCGTCTGCGAACACGCGGTCGGCGAGGTAGGTGCCCTTCGACGGCGCGGCGATGGTGATCACCTTGCGCATCGCGGCCTTCACCGTGGCGAACTTGGTGT
>JBKJQC010001255.1:0-6599 GCA_046593995.1 Polyangiales bacterium | reverse complement strand
GTCACCTGGAGCATCTCGCGCATGCCCGGTCCGCCGCGGGGGCCTTCCCAGCGGATGACGACGACGTCGCGCTTCTGGATGAGGTTCTTCTCGACGGCGGCGAAGCAAGCCTCCTCGCTGTCGAACACACGCGCCGGGCCGGTGAAGCCGTGGAGGCCGTGGCCCGCGAGCTTCACCACGCACCCCTCGGGTGAGAGGTTGCCGCGGAGGATGGCGAAACCGCCCGTCTTCTTCACGGGGGTGGCGAGCGGGAGGATGACCCGCTGCGCCTTCAGCTCGGTGGCCGCGCTCGCCTCGTCGAAGATCGACTTGCCGCTCACCGTCGGCGCGTCGTGGATCAGCTCGGCCTCGCGCAGACGCTTCGCGAGCAGCCGCGTGCCTCCGGCCTCGAACATGTCGACGGCGGTGTAGCGACCGCCGGGCTTCAGATCGGCGATGGTCGGCGTGATGCGCGCGAGCACGTCGAAGTCGTCGATCGCGAGCGCGACGCCGACCTCGTGCGCGATCGCGAGCAGGTGGAGGACCGCGTTGGTCGAGCCCGCCGTCGCCGCGACGGAGACGATCGCGTTGTCGAACGCGGTCCGCGTGAGGATCGTGCTCGGGCGGACGTCTTCGTCCCACAGCTTCATGACGAGCTCGCCGCAGCGACGTGCTTCGTCGGCCTTCCTCGCGTCCGTTGCCGGAACGTCGTTCGCGCCCATCGGCGAGATGCCGAGCATGGTCAGCGCCAGGGCCATCGTGTTCGCGGTGTACTGCCCGCCGCACGCGCCCGCGCCGGGACACGCGGCGTCCTCGAGCTCCTTCAGGTCGCTCTCGCTCATCGTGCCGGCGGCGCATGCGCCGACGCCCTCGAACACGTCCTGGATCGTGACGTCGCGACCACGGAACCGCCCCGGCGCGATCGCGCCGCCGTAGAGGACGAGGCCCGGCAGGTCCAGGCGTGCGACGGCCATGGCCGCGGCCGGGATGGTCTTGTCGCATCCGGCGATCGCGACGATCGCGTCGAACGAGTGGCCGAACGTCGCGAGCTCCATCGAGTCCGCCACGACCTCGCGCGAGGCGAGCGACGCGTGCATGCCATCGGTGCCCATCGAGATCCCGTCGCTCACGACGATGGTGTTGAACTCGATCGGGGTACCGCCCGCGCGCCGCACGCCGTCCTTCACGTGCTCGGCGAGCGCGCGCAGGTGCATGTTGCACGGCGTCACCTCGCTCCAGGTGTTGGCGATCGCGACGAGCGGCTTCGCGAGATCCGCGTCGGTGAGGCCCGTCGCCTTGAGCATCGCGCGCGCCGGGGCACGGGCAGTGCCCTTCTTCATCGCGTCGCTCGCATGGGAGCGGGTTTTCTCGGACGTTTTTGTGCTCATGTGGAACCTCGAAAACGACTCGGCCCCCGCATCCTCTCGGTTGCGGGGGCCGTCTTTCTGAGTGCCTTATCGGCTCAGAACGGCGCCCCGCGAACCGCGGGAATGACGATGAGAAGAAGGACGACGACGAGGAGCGAAAGGGGTGCGCCGCGAACACCGCGAAGAACAAAAGCAAGAACGCCGTCGAGGAGGGTTCCTTCGACGGCGTCTGCAGCTCGGGGCGAGCTCTTCATCCAACGCGACGCGGCGGACTCACGGAGGGCGCGATCTCGCGCGCCATCTTCTGCGGAAGACGCAGCCTGCACGTGATCCCCTTGCTGGGGGCTGTGCATCGCGTTCCGCATCATGTCGTCTAGGTTACGGGTCTGGTGCAACGCGTCAAGAAGATATTTCGCATCGCGTATTGATTTCCAGTCGGCGCCGGGGCACCGACGCGCCCTTTTGCCTACCACCTGCGACCCGGCCGAATCGTGCAGAGAAATAGGGTCGCCGCACGCGTCCGCGTCCGGCGCGCCCGGCCCAAGGTTTCCGGCAGGTAACGAGAGCCGCCGCGGCGCATGGATGTCGGCGCCCGACGCGGACGCTCAGACGCTGGTCGCACCAGCCGCGAGCGCCTCGTCGACCTCGCGGGTCTTCTCGATGACGTCCCCGCGGCTCGTCGAGAGCGCCGTCCACAGCAGCTTGTCGAGCTCGCGTACATGCGTCGTGTAACGGTGGCGCAGGAGCGCTTCCATCAACGCGGGATCGAGCTTCGCGCCGTCACGGTCCATGAAGCGGCCTGCGATCTGGGGCGACTTCTCTGCCGCGCGGACGAGGAGATGACGAACGAGCAGGGGCACGTCCTCGAGGCGCTCGTCGATCGGGAGATCACGCGCGAGGTCCTCCGCGTCGTCGCCCTCCGCCCGTGTGCCCTTCGCGGCGAGCGATTCGCGCAGCGCCCACACGGCGGCGCTCTCGCCGACGATGCCATTCGCGTCGGCCGTGCCGAAGGGGAACGCGCGATCGCAGATCGCCACCGGCTCGATCGCGCGCGGTCGCTTCACCACGAGCAACACCATCGCGTTCTGCAGGATGACGACGCCGCCGTGGCGCAGCGTCGTCCTGTCGATCACGGCGCCGTGCATCGAGAGCAGCGTCTTGCCGATGTTCTTGACGACGACTGCGTCGCCAGCGGCCTCACGCGCGTCGGAGATGACGGGCTCGAAGCGGAGCTGGCTCCGCGAGATGCGCTGGCTAGAGAGCGGCGCACCGCCGGCCGACTGGCCCGGGCGCACCCGATGGAACACCGCGCGCGGCGCGCCGTCGTCGGGCTGCGCGCTGCCGCGGCCGAGCACCGTTTTCGTCTCGCTCTCGAGCACCGCGATCTCGCCGATGCGAGCCGGCTCGTCGAGCGACCACGCGATCACGACGTGCAATGGCTCGCGCGCGCGTGCGCCTCGGACGCCGGCGGAGGGGAGGGGGCTCGCGTCCACTGTCGCGGCGCTCGGCGGCGTGATGTCGTTCTTCGGATCGTGGTGTCGCACTGCTGCCGGGTCGATTCGACCGGCGCGCGTGCCGCGTCAATTGACGAGTGCGGGGGCGGCTGTCACAAGCGTTGCGGGATGTCGAAAGCGATGTCGGGGCCTTCGCCGCTCGCAGGACTGCCCGACGCGGGGGGCGGCGACTGCGTCGCGTGCGGGCGGTGCTGCCACCACGGTCCGGGTACGGTGCAGCTCCTCGAGGAGGACGAGCACCGCCTCGGCGAGGAGCGTCTGCTGCGGCTGACCGTGCTCATGGATCGTCCGCCCTTCTTTCGCTTCGTGAAGAACGACGGCGCGCGCTGTGGTGCGCTCGACCTGTCGATCGCCGACCGCTACCCGTGTGCGATCTACGACGCGCGCCCCGAGGGATGTCGCATCGTCGAGCCTGGCTCGCCCTGCTGCGTCGAAGCGCGCGCGCTCGGTCACCTCGGGAAGAGCGTCGACTTCAAGCGCTCACGAGACGCGTGAGCACATCGGCGAAGCTCGCCGGCGGCTCCGCAATGATCGAGAGCTTGCCGCCCGCGGGGAGGGGGATCTGCAGTCGGTGCGCGTGGAGCATGAGCCGCGGCCACGCGGCCTGACGCGCACGATCCCCGTACTTCGGATCGCCGACGATCGCGTGACCGAGCGCGTAGAAGTGGACCCGTAGCTGATGGCGACGTCCGGTGAGCGGCCGCGCCTCGACGAGCGTCGTGCTCGTGGATGGGGTCGTGAAACGGCGCGCGACGCTCCACTCTGTGAGCGAAGGTTTCCCCTTGCGCGCGTCGTCGGTGACCCCCATGCGCCCCGAGCCGAACTGCGCGATCGGTTTCTCGATCGTGCCGCTCTCCCCCTGCACCTCCCCCTCGAGGAGCGCGAGGTACTCCTTCTCGACGCGTCGGTGCTCGAAAGCCTCGCACAGGAAACGATGCGCCCCCGCGTTCCGCGCGAACAGCAGCGCACCCGAGACTTCCTTGTCGAGCCGATGGACGACCCACAGCTTCTCGCTGCGCTCGGCCTCGAGCGTGCCGCGCACGTTCGCGACCGAGAGGTCTCGTTCCGCGATGGTGGCGATGCCCTCGCGCTTCGAGACGACGAGCACATCCGAGTCTTCGTGGAGGACATCCGTCATGGCAAGGGCACCGAGCGATCGACGGTCGAGGTAGCGACCGCCGGGACGGCCGCGCTCGAGACATGTAACGGCGGTTCCGGACGCGGACGTAATACACATGCCTCGAATCCTCTTTCCGGCGGCGTCATCTCCACAGCGCGCTACCCTGCGGGCCCGATGAACGCTCGACGTCGCATGCCCGGGGGGGCGTGGCTCCTTTCGCTCTCCGCCACCCTCTCCGCCGGCGCGTTCGCCGCGTGCAGCAGCGATCCGACGGCCCCGGTCGACGATCCGATCGTCACCGAGGACACGGGATCGGCCCCCGACACCAAGAAGCCGGACACCACGCCCGCGATGGATTCCGCCACGACGGACACGGCGGTGCAGGACACGTCGACCGGCCCGGACACCTTCGTCGCGGACACGGCCCGCGCCGACGTCGCGAAGGACAACGGTCCCGACACGGCCCCGGTGCTGCGCCCGTTCTCGACGAAGTTGTCGGAGATGGATCTCTACTCCAACTTTGCGACGAAGGCGGTCGACACCGTCAGGAACGTCCCCTTCGCGCCGAATTACGCGCTGTGGAGCGATGGCGCGCTGAAGAAGCGCTGGGTCTCCATCCCGACCGGCGGGAAGATCGACAATTCGTCGATGGACTACTGGAAGTTCCCCATCGGCACCCGCTTCTGGAAGGAGTTCTCGACCAACGGGCTCAACGGGACGCTCCTCGAGACGCGCCTCGTCGAGCGCATCGGCGACACCGAGTACCGCATGGGCGCGTACGTCTGGAACGCGGCCGGCACCGAGGCCGAGTGGACGCTCGTCGGCGCGCAGAACGTGAACGGCACGAACCACGACGTGCCCTCTCTCGCGCAGTGCCAGCGCTGCCACGACGGGGAGCCGGGGCGCGGGCTGAGCTTCTCGGCGCTCCAGCTGTACAACGCGACGCCCCTCTCGCTCGCGGACCTCACGGCGAAGAACATGTTCACGGTCGGCGTGAACGGTACGAAGAACTACGGCGCTACCGGGACCGCCGTCGACAAGGCGGCCATGGGCTACCTGCACGCGAACTGTGGGCACTGCCACAACCCGAACAACGCGCAGACGTTCCCGATCATCGACATGATCCTGCGGCTGTCGACCGGCGACGCCGACGGGACGATCTTCGATACGAAGATGTACAAACAGATCGTCAATCGCCCGACGAGCCTCTTCGTGATCCCCGGGCAGACCGCGTCGTTCCGCGTGGTCGGCGGGAACCCCGCGCAGAGCGCGATCATGTATCGCATGAGCCGCCGCGGAGAGACGGCGCAGATGCCTCCCATCGCCAGCGAGGAAGTCCACACCGTGGGCGTCGAGGCCGTGAGGGCGTGGATCGAGACGCTCCCCCCGCCGCCCGATGCTGGCGTATCCGACGCGGCCTCCGGAGGTTGAGTCGAAGCGAAGGGAGCGAGACGCGGGCGCGATTCGCGTTGTAGCATGCGCTCCATGCGCTTCCGCTCTTCTCGCCGCGCCTCCTTCGTCGCGGGCGCGCTCGTCCTCGCGCATGTCCTCGCCATCGCTCCCGTCTCGGCCGAGGTCGTCATCACCGACGAGTGTCGCGCGCACTTCAAGGCGGGCGTGAACCTGCTGAGCGACGTCGACGGCGCGCGCTACGAAGAGGCCTACCGCGAGTTCAAGGTCGCGTACGCGAGCTGCCCCTCGTACAAGATCCTCGGCAACCTCGGGCTCTGCGCGATGAAGCTCGAGCGCGACGGCGAGGCCATCGAGGCCTACGACAAGTACTTGAGCGAAGGTGGCAAGGACATCGACCCGGGCGAGAAGGGCCAGGTGTCGATCGACCTCACGACGCTCAAGACGGGCGCTGCGACGCTCGAGATCACCGCGAAGGAGCCCGCCGAAGGGCTCCTCCTGGTCGACACGCGCATCCCCAACAAAGGCGATCGCGTGATCAACCAGTATCCGTTCACGGGGAACGCGCTGAGCGTGAAGGTCCGCTCCGGCCACCACGTCCTCTTGATCAAGGCCGAGGGGTACGAGTCGCTCACGCTCGAGATCGATCTCAACGCCGGTGGTACGCACAAGAAAGAGATCACGCTGAAGAAGCCGACCGTTGCCGGGCCGGCGCCGACGTCGACCACCACGACGCCTCCTCCGCCGCCGCCCGCGACCAAAGAGGTTCGTCCCGTTCCGACTGGAGTCTGGATCGGCATGGGCGTCGCGGGTGCCCTGCTCATCGGTGGCGGGGTCACCGGCGTCATGGCGATGGGGAAGAACAGCGAGTACAAGACCGCGAACGACGGGCGCGATCCCGTCGGCGCCGAGAAGCTGCGCAAGGATGGCCAGACGCTGAACTTGGTCACCGACGTGCTCATCGGTGGCGCGGTCCTCGCGGCCGGCGTCACGACGTATCTGTACTTGGCGCGACCCACGGAGCAGGTCCCCGCCACCGACGCGGGCAAGACGAAGACCTGGATCGCGCCCTCGATCGGCGCGACCAGCGGCGGGCTCGTGCTCGGCGGCCATTTCTGAGACGGGTAGACATACCTACGTCGTCGTCACGCGCGCGCCCCCCAGGTCGACGAAGGCCTGAACATTCGTGCGCCGTCGTTGGTCCGTAAC
>JBKJQC010001242.1:0-12483 GCA_046593995.1 Polyangiales bacterium | reverse complement strand
GACGAAGAGCTGCATCGCGACGAGGACCCAGTTGTTCGCGACGAACGCGGCCTCGCGCGAGAACACCGAGTCGATCTGCGCGGCGACGGCGCCCTGACGCGCGCGCGCCTCTTTCGTGTCGGGGAGCGGCTTCAGGACCGCGCTCGTGATCCAGTAGACGATGCACCCGATCCCGGCGATCGGCAGGAGCAGGATGAAGAGCGCGATCGACTCGACGTAGTCACCCCACGGGTAGCCGGTGAACGTCCGCCGCATCCGCGCCATGCCGTAGCCGGCGAGCCCCTGCACCACGACGACCGCCAGGAGCGCGAGCGGCAGCATCTTCCCGGGGGGCGCATAGAGCGCGAACACGACCGAGCCCACCAACGGGATGAGCCAGTAGGGAGACGGCGCGTCGCTCTCGCCCTTGCGCTTCTCGACCTCGCGCTTGCGCGCGCGCGCCGAGCTGTACAGCCACGCAGCGATCCCGAAGACGACGACGGCGCCGACCACCGTGTTGTTGGTCGTCCCCGCGCCGGGCGACGCGCGCACGACCGAGATCGAGAGGCCGCCCGCCACGAGCACCAGCGTCCAGCCGATGGCCGGGAGCACCTTCTCGCGGTACGCGCGCGTCGCCCCCTGATCTACGTCGAGGTTCTTCAGCTCGGGGAGCCGCAGGACGACGAGGGCCGTGGTGACGACCGCGATCGTCACCATGAAGTACGTGAAGTAGATCCCGATGCTCGACTGGGCGAACGCGTGGACGCTCTTGATCATCCCGGAGCGCGTGAGGAACGTGCCCCATATCGTCATGAAGAACGTCTGTGCGATGAGGACGATGTTCCAGATCTTGAGCATCCGTCGTCGCTCTTGGACCATCGTCGAGTGGACGTAGGCCGACGCGGTCAGCCACGGCATGAACGCCGCGTTCTCGACCGGGTCCCACGCCCAGTACCCGCCCCAGCCGAGCTCCTCGTACGCCCAGAGCATGCCGAGCGTGTTGCCGATGCTGAGGAAGACCCAGGCGAAGATCATCCAGCGGCGCACCGCGACGAGCCACTCCTCGTCGAGCCGTCCGCTCGCGAGCGCCGCGACGCCGAAGGCGAACGGCACCGAGCACCCGACGAAGCCCGTGTAGAGGCTCGGCGGGTGAATGATCATGTAGAAGTTCTGGAGGAGCGGGTTCAGCCCCTCGCCGTCGACGCGCGCTCCCGCGATCGACTCCGCGAACGGGTTCGCGGAGAACGCCATGATCAGCCCGAAGAACCCGATGATCGCCATCAGGGTCGCGATCACGTACGGCTGGAGCTCGCGCCAGCGGTTCTTCATCCAGTACACGCACGCGGACGTGTTCACCGAGAGGAGGAAGATCCACCACAGGAGCGAGCCGTCCTGACCGCCCCACAGCGCGGTGAGCAGGTACGTCGTCGGCATCGAGCGGTCGCTGTAGCGAGCGACGTAGCGGAGCCGGAAGTCGTGCGTGACGAACGCGTACGCGAGCAGCATCAAGTCGAAGACGACGAGCGCGCACGTGGCGTAGGCGGCGGCGCGCGCCGCGGGGAGCAGACGCGGGCGGCGGGACGCAGCGAGCGCGATCGCGAACGTGAGGCCCGCGAGGATCAGGATCGCGTGCAAGCCCATCGAGCCGAACGTCGGCAGGGAGCGGAGCTGGCCGAACTTGTCGTCCAGGATCTCGGCCGGCTCGGGAGACACTCCCGGCGCCCACGACGTGAGCAGCCCACCCACGAAAGAGCTCATTCCCGAAACGGCGGCGAACGCGTTCATGGCCCGAGGTTCCTAGCACGGTGACCTTCGTACGGCCTTACAGCGGGGCGCCCGCCGAGATCCCGCTCCGTTCACGTGCTACGTCGTCCCGCACCATGGCTCCCGGGGCACGCGTATGGGTCCTCGGGCTCGAATCCTCGTGCGACGAGACGGCGGCAGCGGTCGTTTCGTCGGAGGGCGAGGTCGCGTCGGACGTGGTCCACAGCCAGGTCGCCATCCACGCTCCGTACGGCGGTGTGGTCCCCGAGATTGCCTCGCGCGATCACCTGCGCGCGATGGGGCCGGTGGTGCGCGAGGCGCTCTCGCGCGCGGGCCGGACGCTCGCGGAGGTCGATGCGATCGCGGTGACGTCGCGGCCGGGTCTCATCGGCGCGCTGCTCGTCGGTGTGCAGCTCGCGAAGGGGCTCGCCTTTGCGGCGCGCAAGCCCATCGTGGGCGTCGATCACCTCGTCGGTCACCTGCTCGCGCCGTTCGTCCGCCGTACCGGAGCCGAGGCGCACGTGCCGCCGAGCTTTCCGTACGTGGCGCTGCTCGCCTCGGGCGGGCACACCGCGATCTATCGCGTCGACGGTCCGCTCGCGTCGAACGTCCGCGAGCTCGGAGCGACACGCGACGATGCCGCGGGTGAAGCCTTCGACAAGGTCGCGAAGCTCCTCGGCCTCGGCTATCCCGGCGGTCCGGCCGTGGATCGGCTCGCGAGGGATGGCGACCCCACGCGCGTTCCCCTCGTGCGACCGATGGCGCACCGAAAAGGGTTCGAGTTCAGCTTCTCCGGCCTGAAGACGCAGATCGCCGAGTACGTCTCGAAGCACCCGCCGCAGAGCGAGGACGACGTGCGCGATCTCTGCGCCGCGTTCCAGGCTACCGCGACCGGCGTGCTCGTCGACAAGCTCGTCGCCGCGGCCGTGAGCGAGGGCGTGTCGTCGATCACGATCACCGGCGGCGTCGCCGCGAACAGCGAGCTCCGTGCGCGCGCGGTCGCGGCTGCCGAGCGCGCGGGGCTCTCGCTGTCGATCCCGCCGTTCTCGTCGTGCACCGACAACGCGGCGATGATCGCCTACGCGGGCGCGCAACGATTCGTCGCGGGAGAGGTCGACGGCCTCGATCTCGCGGCCTCGAGCACGTCCGTCCTGCCGCGACGGACGCACCGAGGACCCGGCGCGCGGTCATCCGGAAGTGAGCCGAGATGACCGGCCGACACGGGCTCGTCACCGGGCTCGCAGCCTTCGTCGTCGCGGCGACCGTCAACGTCGCGTTCCATCGTTGGCTCGTCACGCGCTTCCCGACGTCGAAGTCCCGATCGCGTGCGGTCGCCGCGGTGCAGGTGACGATCGTCGTCACCGGGATCCTCGCGCGTCTGCTCGTGAACCTCGGCGCACCGGACACGCTGTCCTGGGCCGAGGGGCTCTCGCAGCTCTGGTCGCTCGGGCTCGTGATGGCGGCGCCGGTCGTCGCGCTCACCGAGCTCCTGCGATGGCTCCGCGCAAGGAGAGCGGTCCCTCGCCCCGCCCTCGCTCTTCGTACCGACGCGCCCGAGGATCCTTCGCGCCGCGACGTGCTCACGGTCGTCGGGTCGGGCGCGATCGTCGCTTCGTTCTCGACGCTCGCATGGGGCGTTGCGCGGACTCGTTTCGACCTCGAGGTGGTCGAGCTGCCGGTCAGGATCGCGCGGCTCCCCCGCGCGCTCGATGGCTTCACCATCGTGCAGATCTCCGACGTCCACGTCGGCGTCTACCTCGGCGAGCGTGATCTGCGCCGCGCCGAGGAGCTGGTCCGCGGTCTGCGCCCCGACCTGTTCGTGCTCACCGGCGATCTCGTCCACCTCCGCGCGAGCTACCTGCCGCTCGCCTGCGACTGGGTCGCGCGCCTCTCCGCGATGGCGCGCCACGGGGGCGCCGCAATCCTCGGCAACCACGAGTACTACGTCGGCCGCGACGCGGTCCGCGAAGGGTACCGTCGCGCGAAGGTCGACTTGTTGATCAACGAGTCGAGGGTGATCGCGCCGAAGGACGGCGGCGGTCTCTCGCTCCTCGCCGTCGACGATCTGTACGGCGCGCGTCACGGCTTCGGCCCCGATCTCGATCGCGCGATCGTCACGCTCTCGGACGCGGGCGAGGACGATCGGCCCCGCATCCTCATGTGTCATCAGCCGCAGTTCCATCCCGAGGCCGAGAAGCGCCGGATCGACCTCCAGCTCTCGGGACACACCCATGGCGGGCAGATCGCACCGATCGGTCCGCTCGTCGCAGGCGCGATCTTCGGTCCGTACGTGGGACGCCATGCCTTCGGCGCGACGACGCTGTACGTGAACCGGGGCTTCGGGACGTCGGGACCGCCGTCGCGCGTTGCGGTTCGGCCAGAGATCACGAAGATCGTGCTCGTCGCCGCCTGAACGGCGCCCCCCATGTCCCCGCTTCGCTTCACGCAGAGAACGGCTCCGCTCTTCCTGGTGGCCCTCGCCGGGACGCTGCTCGCCTCGTTCGTCCCTGCGTTCCTGGATACCGGCGCCCACGTCGCGAGCGCGGCGTCGGTGTCCGCAGCGGGGACCGCCGGTCCGGCGAGCAAGGTGGAGACGCTCAGCGCCGTCGCGCCGATGACCATCGAGAACCCCGGTTTTCCGGCGGCGTACTACTACAAGCCGCGCAGCGGCCGGAAGATGAAGCCGGTCATCGTGTACCTCCACGGCCGAGGGGGAAACCCGGACGAGGGGTGTCGGCAGTGGGCGAAGGTCGCGACCGAGTTCGGGTGGCTGCTCTGCCCCGCCGGCCAGGAGGACCGCGGGCCCGGCGCGCGCGGTTGGGCGAACGATCCGGTCAAGTCGCAGAAGAACGTCGTCGGCGCGCTCGAGTCGCTGCGCAAGAAGTTCGGCCGGCGCGTGCAGCTCTACGGAAACCTCCTGATGGGATTCAGCGAGGGCGCGTTCATCGCGCAGTACGTCGGCGAGCACGAGCCGAAGACCTTCAACCGCTGGCTCATCGTCGCCTCTTGCGATCGCTACTTCGGCTACGACAAGACCGTGCTCCACGAGGCGCGGAAGCAAGTGAAGCGCGTCTATCTGTGGACCGGCGAGAGCGACGGCGTCGTCAACGAATCGCAGGCGACGCACGACCACCTGAAGGCCGAGGGGATCCCGGTCAAGCTGAACGTCGCGAAGGGGTACGGCCACCAGATCCCGGTCGACACGATGACGCAGCAGTTCCGGAAGGCGATTCGCTGGCTCATCGCCGCGAAGTGAAGGCTCACCGACAGGGTGCCACGACGTCACGATCGATCGCGCGGCACGCCTGACCGCGCGCCGTCGCCCACGCGATCATCACGTCCATCGCCTCGACCGCGCGCGACTCGTCGGCGGGAGGCACTGGCCACGATTTCGGCGTCACGAGGAACGCGAGCTGCGGCGCGTGCAGCGGTCTCCGTTCGACGACCAGCGCGTGGGGCACGGCGTCGCCGACGACCTCGGGACACACGCGATGCATGCGCTTGTCGGGGCCGCCGTCGCGGAGCGGCGAAGCACAGATCTCGCGCAGCGTCGCGGCGCTCACCGGGATCGTCTCGAACGCCGTGAAGCCCGGTCCTCCGGCCTTCTGTCGCTCGCTGAAGAAGAGGTCGGCGAGCTGCTGCGCGCTGACCGGACCGCGCGCGAGCTCGGTCTTCACGAGCCCGCCCTGCGTCCACGCCTCGTAGAGGAACGCCGTGCCCTCCGGGAATCGGGCGCGGAGGGCAGCGTCCATGATCGGCGTCCACAGGTCCGGCCGGAACGACGCGAGCGGGGTCGTCAGATCACCGAGGGGCCGCTCGGCGTCCGGGGCGAAGCACGCCTGCAGACGCTCGACCTCGCCCTGCACCGACGCGTCGAGATCGCGCAGTTCCTCGATGCGGCTGCTCGTGGCCGATACGAGCTTCGCGGTGTGTGCGCGCGCGTCGACGTCGAGGACGACCTCGCCGATGCGTGCTCCGGTGAGGAACGAGCCGCTCGCGACGAGCGCGCCGTAGCGCCCCTGCACCGGCCCGGACACCGCGACGTGATCGTGTCCGGAGACCACGAGGTCGAGGCCTGGGACCGCATCGATGAGCGCGCGGTCGCGGATCAGCCCGAGGTGGTCGAGCGCGATCACGACGTCGACCTTCTGCTCTTCACGGAGCTCGCGGACGAGCGTCGTCGCGAGGCCCACGTACCGATCCTCCCCGGGATCGTGCGCGTGCGCGAACGCTCCGAGATAGCTCCCCTCGAACCGCTCGTCGGTCTCGTCGTAGGGATTGACGACGAGCCCGAAGAAGCCGACGCGCGCGCACCCGATCTCGACGACCACGCTGCGCTTCGCGGCGAACGTCGTGTCACCGAGCGGCGTGAGGTTCGACGCGAGGACCTGGTGCGCGGTGCTCGCCGCTTGGCGCGCGACGCTCTCCGAGCCCCACGCGAAGTCGTGGTTCCCGAGCGTGCGCACGTCGAGCCCGAGCCGATCGAGGAGATGCACGGTGGCATCGCCTCTCGAGCGCACCTCGGCGAGCGCGCCCTTCTCGAGCGCGTCGCCGGCGTCGACCTGGATCACGCGTCCACCCGTCTCGGCGCGGCGACGATCTCCGTAGGCACGCACGATCGCGAACGGCGAGCGTCCTTGCAGGTACGAGTGCCAGTGCCCGTGCAGGTCGGACGTGTGGAGGACGTGGACGCGCTCGATCGCACGCGCGGGATCGCAGGCCGCGCGCACCTTCGTCGGGATCGGCGCGGCGATGCCTGGACATCCCTCCACCGTCGAATCGGTCGCGCGCGGAGGCGGTGCGGGCTCCGGACTCACGGGCTCCGGGGCCGGCTCCGGAGCCGGCGCGACCGCGTGGCTCTCGACCGCTACATCCGCATCCGGCGCGAGGACGGTCGCAGGCTCCGCGGACGCCGTCGTGCGTCGCGAGCAGCTCGCGAGAGCGCAGATCGCCGCGGCGGTGACCCACCCTGTCGACCCCGCAGGTAGCCCGCGCCGCACCATGCCGCGACTCCCCATCCGTGAAGGCGCCTCCGTGAAGGCGCCTCGTTCGACGCTACGGGGGCGCGGAATATTGGGCCGCATTTCTTGCGGCGAGACGTGATCGACGCGTCAGGTGGTCGCCCACGAGTCGTGGTAGGCGAGGTCCTCGATCTCGCCGGCTTCGTCGCACGGAACGAGCGGTGCAAACGTGTCGATCATCACCGCGACCTCGTCCGTGCGCGTCGAGCCGATGCTCCCTTCGTACGCGCCGGGGTGCGGGCCGTGCGAGACACCGGCCGGGTGCAGCGAGATGCAGCCCGGGCCGACGCCGCGGCGGCTCGTGAAATTCCCCTTCACGTAGAAGAGGATCTCGTCACAGTCGACGCTCGAGTGCGGATAGGGGCACGGGATCGCTTGCGGGTGGAAGTCGGTCAGTCGCGGGACGAACGAGCAGACCGCGAAGCCCGGGCCGACGAAGGTCGTGTGGATGGTGGGCGGCAGGTGGATCAGCCCCGTCTTCGGCTGGTAGCGATCGATCGGGAACGCGAACGGGTACGCGAACCCGTCCCAGCCGACGACGTCGAACGGCGTGTTGCGCAGGCGGTGGAACGAGAACCGATCGAGCTTCTTCACGATCAGGTCCGTCGGTCCCTCGGCCGGGTGGTCGACCGTCGCGACCGGACCCAGAGGACGCTTGAAATCTCGGTGCGTGTAGGGCGCGTCCATCTTCAGCTGCCCGACCGGGTTGCGGAAGTTCGACGGGATCACGCAGCCGCCGCGGCACTCGAAGAGGAGCAGCGTCGCGCTCTTCCTGCCGGCGCTCATCCCGTCGGGACCGAGCTTCCAGCGATGCACGACCGAGCGGGGCACGTGGACGTAGTCGCCGGCGGTGACGGCGAGCGGGCCGAAGGGGCTCTCGAGCACGAGGTCGCCCTCGAAGACGTACCAGAGCTCGTCGCCGTCACCGTTCGCGAAGAGCATGTCGTCGTCGCGATCCGGATGCGCGAGGTAGATCGCGACGTCCTTGTTCACGACGACCGGCGTGCGTGCCTCGAGCATCGCGCCGCGTCGCTTCGCTTCGGTCCCGCGATAGAGACGTCGCTTCAGCGGATGGTTCCCGCGCTGCGAGGGCTTCGCCACCGCGAAGCCGCGCTCCGTCTCCTCGACGGCGACGGGCGAGGTGATCGGACGCTGGTGATAGAGGTACGTGAAGGGACCGTCGAAGCCGCCGCGCGTGAACATCTCCTCTTGGAGCAGCGTGCCGTCCGGCGTGCGGAAGACGGTGTGAGGCTTCGCAGGGAGAGCTCCGACGGCGACCCGGTCGATCATCGCGGCGGAGGGTAGCGCGGCGCGCGCCCGAGGCGGTGGGCGCTCGCGATCAGCCCGCTTCGCCTGCGTCGGGAGCCTGCGATTGCAGGCCCGTCTCGATCCGCTCGGGGGACGGCGCTGCTGCATCCGGCGGCTCGGGAGCCGGCGCGGGTCCGGGAAGATCGATCGGACACATCCCGAGCTCGGTGCCGTGCTTCTCCGGCCGCGGCGGCTCGCACACGCGCGGAGGGGGCGGCTTCGCGCACCCCCCCAGGGGTACGGTCGCGAGCAGGATCGCAGCGACGACGTCGCGCACGGGCCTCATCGAGAGTGGCTCACTCCGCAGCCATCCCCGGGACCTCGTCCGCAGCGCGCCGCAATGCTGCGACGCGTCGCGCGAACTCCTTCTGCTCGTCGACCGTCAGCGGCTGGCTACCGAAGCGTGCCTGGGTGTACCGATACGCGAGCAGGTACGCCTCTTCCGCCATCCCGTCCTTGCGCGTCTCGCGCAGCCGTTCGGTGAAGCGGAGGGGCGGCACGTTCCGCGGTCGGGTCGCGCCGCGCGCGTGCAGCGCCTCTTCGAGGGTGAGCCACAGCTCCGTCGCGATGCGCTGGTGCTTCACGCGGCCGGCGTTCAGCGGATCGACGACCGCCTCCGAGCGTCGTCGTCGACGCCACCACACGTACGCGCCCGCGAGCGCGAGCGCAGAGGCGCCGAGCCCGATCCAAACGCGCTTGCTCGGCATGAGCCGCGACGCGACGTCCTTTGCACCAGGCAGGGACGCCTTTGCGACGCGGCGTTCGAGCCTTCGGAACAGCGTCATTTGTTGCGGCAGGTCGTACGCGACGACGTAGCGATCCCAGCTCTGGGAGATCGCTTCGAACGCATCGCGGGCCACGGTCCAGAAGCCGCCGCGATCGGCGAGCGGCTGCGCTCCCGCGGCCGGCGTCGGATCGTAAGTCAGCCAACCTCGCCGAGCTCCGCCGTCGATCCACGCCTCGACCCACGAGTGCGCGTCGCCCTGGCGAACGGCGTAGAACCCGCCGAAGCGGTTGTAGGTCCCGCCGACGTAGCCGGTGACGTTCCGTGCGGGCACGCCGACGCTGCGCAGCAGGAGCACCATCGCGGTGGAGAAGAACTCGCAGTGCCCCGCGCGCGACTCGAAGAGGAAGTCGTCGACCGGGTTCGGCTTGCCGCCGGACGGGGGCGTGAGCGTGTAGGAGAACTCGGTCTCGAGGTGGTGCGCGATGCGCGTCGCCTTCTCCGCGTCGGTCGTCGCGCCCGCCGTCCACACGAGCGCCAGCTCGCGCATGCGCGGCGGCATCTCCTTCGGGATTTGTAGATAGCGATCGCGATCGCGGGTGGAGAGCTCGTCGACGTGCGGCTCGTTTGGCGGCGCGACGTAGACCTCGTAGCGGAGCACGCGATCGGGTGGCGCCTCGTAGCGGTACGTCGCCTCGGGACCGCGGACGAGCGGCGGCGGTCGCATCGCCGCCGTGTCCATGCCATTCGTCCACTTGAGCGCGACGGTCCCGGGCGGCAGGAAGATCACCGTGGGATCGAGGGGCTCGAGCTCGATCTTCAAGAGCCCGTCGGTCGGACGCGGCGCGCGGATCAGCGTCACGTCGGAGCCGAGCTTCTCGAGCAGCTTCCGCTCGCTCGTCGAGCGCGCCCACTGGCCGCCGCCCTTGTACTCGTCGAACGCAGTGCCGCGGAGCCGCAGAATGCGCTTGAGCGGCGGGCTCGTCTCGCCCTGCGGCGGTCGGAAGCGGATCACCGTGGTGAGGTCCGTGCGGATCGTCCCCACGCCGGAGAGATCGACGGTGTCACTGAACCCGACGATGCGCGTGCTGCGCTGCGGCTGCAGGAGGAGCAGCGAGAGCCCGACGCGCGGAAACATGATGAAGAGCAGCGCCGTGAAGAAGATGATCGGCAGGCTGAGGAGACACGTGAGCGCGAGGAAGCCCGGGCCGATCACGCGTCGTGAACGGAGGATGCGCGGCACGTCGACGGGGAGGCCGGTGCGATCGCGCGCGCCCTGCCGATAGTTCCCCTCGACCTCGCGGCGCAGGTGCGAGAGCACGAGCGCACCCGGCGCGAGGACGAGGAATCCGACGAGACAGAGGCCGTAGCCGATGCCGCCGCCGAGGACCGTCCCCGCCACGAGGTGGAGCAGCGCGAGCAGGATCACCTGCTGGTCGTGCATCGCGCCTCGACGCGTCGCGAGCCGGACGATCTGCAGGGCGGCCGCGAACTCGACCGCGAGATCGAGCAGCGGCGCGCCGCCGATGAGGCGCAGGAACTCCACCCCGAGGAGCACCGAGGGCACGATCGCCGCGGCGTAGCGCGCCGCGGACGATTGCTGGAACTTCTCGGTGGCGAGCACGGCCCCGACGAGCCCGACGACGAGCAGGATCGTCGAGATGCGCGGCAGCGCCCCGGAGAGCACGATCGCGAGCACGCCGAGGGACGCGAGCGCGCTCGTGAGGATGCGGTGCGTGAGCCCGAACTTCACGCCGCGTCTTTCTTCTTGGCTGGCGGGGGCGTGCCCGGGCTCGGTGGCATCTTCCCGGTCTCGAGCGGCGCAGCGGAGGGCTCGAGCAGCGCGAGGAACCGCAGGATCGGGTCGCTCCCGAGCCGCGGATTGCCCTGGAGCCGTGTCCCGCTCGTCGTCCGGAGGAGGATGGTGTCGCCGCGTCCGAGGTGTGCGACGGCGCGCGACGCGACATCGCGGAGCCGCACCTCGAGCTGCTCGAGCCAACGTCGACGCTCTTCGTCGTGGTCGGGGCGCGAGATCAACGGCGAGACGTCGTCGAGCTCGATCTCGATCTCGGGCGATCCCTCGGCCGCATGCTCGCGCAGCACCAGCCCGCCGGCCGCGGCGCTCTTGCGCCAATGCACCTGGCGCGTGTCGTCGCCGGGTCGGTAGGGACGAAGACCGAGCAGATCCTCGCTCCCGCCGCGCGCGCTCACCTTCGCGCCGGCGCCCGTCTTCCGCGCGCGCGCCGCCGGGAGTCGCACGGCGTGCACGGCCGGGTAGATGATCAGCTCACCGGGGACGTCGATCTGCCGCGACTTCTCGAAGAGACCGAACGGGAACCGAGTCGCCACACGAAATGCGACGTGGGATTCGCGCCCGCGGCGCTGCGGTGTCCGACGGTAGGCGGCGACCTGCGTCGAGGTCGGGGACACCTTGAGGAAGAAGCAGCGCTTGTCCGCGGGCTGGAGCGCCCGGATGTCCTCGACCTCGATGGCGTACGACGGGAGCTTCTTCTTGCGGTTGTGGACCTCGATCTCGACGAGGTGCGGGCGCCCGACCTGCGCGCGCGCGGGCAACCTGCGACGCACCGTCAACCCGCGGAGGGCGATCTCGCTCATGATCCCCGAGACCAGGATCAGCGCGAGGAGCACGCCGAGGAGCAAATAGAGGAGATTGTTGCCGGTGTTGATCGCAGCGAGCCCGACGCCGAACGTGATGCCGAGGAAGTATCGCCCCTCGCGCGTTACCTTCAGCCTTCGTGGGGGCTTGAATCCGCCGCGCAGCCGAGCGCCGATGCTGCGCGAATCGCGGGGCGGCGGGGCCATGGGGGCCATTGGGGATTGGGCGACTGCAGACACCGGCCCTCGGATTCGCAATGCGTCAGATCGGCAGCGGGATGCGCGCGACGAGCTCGCGGATGGCGACCTCGGCCTCGTCTCGGCCTACGGAGAATCCCTCGGCGTACGCCGCAATGCGGATGCGATGCGCGATGACGGGGACGGCGAGGTCGAGGACATCCTCCACCAGCACATAGTCACGGCCGCGGAGCATTGCACGTGCGCGCGCAGCCATGCCGAGAGCGACGAGCCCGCGGGTCGAGAGGCCGAGCGCGATGGACGGGGTCGATCGGGTCGCCTGCCCGATCGCGATGATGTAGTCGAGGATCGATTGCTCGATCTCGACGCGCTTCACCTGCCGCTGCAGGGACACGAGCTGGGCTGGGTCGAGGATCGGCTCGACGTCCTGCACGGTGTCGATCACTGCGCGCGCGAGGAGCCGAGACTCGGTCGCCGCGGCCGGATAGCCGATCCGGATCCGCAGCATGAAGCGATCGAGCTGCGACTCTGGCAGCGGGAAAGTGCCCGCGAAATCGTGGGGGTTCTGCGTCGCGATGACGTAGAACGGCTCGGGCAGCGGGAGGGTCTGACCGTCGATCGAGACCTGGTTCTCGTTCATCGCTTCGAGCAGCGCGCTCTGCGTCCGTGGCGATGCACGATTGATCTCATCGGCGAGGAGCACGTTCGCGAAGACCGGCCCCTGTCGCAGCGTGAACTCCGAGCGCCGCTGGTCGAAGACGGAGACTCCCACGACGTCCGCGGGAAGCAGATCGCTCGTGAACTGCAGGCGGCTCATCGAGCCGCCGAGCGACTTCGCGAGCGCGCGCGCGAGCGTCGTCTTGCCGACGCCGG
>JBKJQC010001157.1:0-2973 GCA_046593995.1 Polyangiales bacterium | reverse complement strand
CGCCGTCTACTCCGGCTACGGCGCGGTGCACGGCTTCGAGGTCGACGCGATCCTCGCGCCGCAGCGTCACACCCAACACGCCGAGGAGGTCGCGCGCGTGGCCGCGTCGCTCGGCGTGCACGCGTACCCCGTCGCGTCGTTCGCGGCGATGCCGATGGCGCTCGCGCGACGTCTCGGCAGCGGCTCGTACCTCGTCCCGCCGGGCGGCTCGTCTCCGCTCGGCGCGATCGCGTACGTCGATGCGGCCCTCGAGCTCGCGGCGCAAATCGAGCGCGGTGAGCTACCGAGGCCGTCGTGCATCGTCGTCGCCCTCGGCAGCGGCGGGACCGCGGCGGGGCTCCTCGTCGGCCTGCTGCGCGCCGGTCTCCTCACGGACGGCAAGCCGCCGATCGAGCTCGTCGCGGTGCAGGTGGTGGACATCCCCTTCGCATCTGCGGCCGCGACGCTGGCCCTCGCGCTCGCGGTCCAGCGGCGGCTCGGCGGATCGATCGGGCGTGCGTCGGTCGCGCGCATGTCGGCCGCGCTCCGGATCACCCGCGCTCAGCTCGGTCCCGGGTACGGCTTCGAGACGGAGAGCTCCGCGGCGGCGATCCGCATCGCGGCTGCCGACGGGCTCGGCCTCGATCCCACGTATACGGCCAAGGCCTTCGCCGGAGCGCTGGCGGAGGCCGCAGCGCGCGCGCCGGGCGAGACGGTCCTCTTCTGGCACACCCTCTCCGCCGAGGCCCCCTTCGCGCGGCTCGTCGCGAGCGCCGCACCGGCTTCCGCGCTCTCGCCGGCGGTCCGCCAGCTGCTCCGCAGCCCCGGGTAGACGCGGCGTTTTCTCCCCTCCACGAAGAGGGGGTCTTCCGTGGCGCGGGCGCTTGCGATACGCCTTGTCCCCATGCACGAGCAGAACGTCGCGATCTTGAAGGGACTGGTCGCCGTGGCCTGGGCCGACGGCGAGTTCGCAGACTCCGAGCAACAGGCGCTCGACGGCCTCCTCGCCGCGTTCGGCGCCACCGACACCGAAGCCGGTGATCTGCGCGAGTACGCGAAGACGCCTCGCAAGCTCGAGGACATCCCGCTCAAGGAGCTCTCGTCCGACGATCGCCGCATGCTCTATTCGCACGCGGTGCTGCTCACGTGGGTCGACGGCAACCAGCACGAGAAGGAAGCGGAGTTCCTCGAGGCGCTCTCGAAGCACCTGAAGCTCGGCGACGAAGAGGCGAAGACGATCGCAGCCGCGAGCGCCGATCGCGCGAAGAAGTATCTCAAGCTCCTCGACTGACGATCGGTCGTAGCAGCGACGTCCGGCCGACGTCGCCGACACAAAAGAAAGAGGGGGCACGCTCGCGAGAGCGGCCCCCTCGTTCGTCGTGGCTGCCTACTTGGCGCCGCCGCTGCCGTTGACCGACGCGCTCGCCGAGACGGACACGTTGATGCTGGCGCTCGCTTTGACCGAAGCCGAGAGGCCCGAGGTCACGCAGGCGATGCCGTTGCCACCGATCTCGCCGAGGGCCGAGAAGGTGCCGACGGTCTTGCCGGCGAGGGTCGCGATGTCGTCCTTGAGGGCGATGGTCGCGTTGACGGCGGCGCCGAACTTACCGGCGTGTGCCTTGAGCGCGTTGTAGAGGGCGATGTCGCCGGTGACGACGATCTGCGCCTGGGGGGGCGGGCAGTCGACGTTCGCCGATGCCTTGCCTTCGCAGGACGACTTGCACTCGGCGTTGACCTCGCAGTTGAGCGAGCCCTCGCACTTCGGCGCGGTGTACGCGACCGAGCAGCCGCCCTTGCACGAGCCTTCGCACTTCGCCATGCCGGGGGTGTAGGTGCAGGAGCCGCTGCAGGTGCCGTCGCACGCCGCGCCGGCGGCGACGGTGCAGCTGCCGGTACACTTGCCGGTGCACTTGCCACCGCTGAACTTGCCGGCGCACTTCGCCGCGCAGGATCCGCTCGCGGTCGCCGTGCAGGTGCCTTCGCACTTGCCCTTGCAGTTGCCCGCGGCACCGGCGCCGGTCGCCGCCTGGCCGTCGCACTTGCCCTGGCACTCGCCGCCGCACTGTCCGACGAAGCTCGCCGTGCAGCCCACGTCACAGGTGCCTTCCCACATGGGGGCTTCGCAGGTGCCTTGACACTCGCCGGCGCAGTCGACCGCAGCGGTCGCGGTGCAGGAGCCTTCGCAAGTGCCCTTGCAGGCGACCGACGGCGCGGTCACTTCGCAGGTGCCCTCGCACGAGGCGCTACACGTGCCGGAGAGCTCCGCCTTCGTGCAGTTCGCCTGCACGTCGCACTTGCCGCTCGCCGAGCACGAGGCCTGGCAGTTCGCCGAGACCGACGCATCGACCGAGCAGTTGAAGGCGAAGGTGACTTCGACCTTCGCGCCGGCCGCGAGGGCCTTGTCGACGCGGGCTGCGAGGGTCCCGCAGGCCGTCTTGGCGTCCGCGCCGATCGGCTCGCCGAGGTCCTTGTTGATGGCGTTGCAGGCTTCCATGAACTGGGCTTCGACCAGTAACGCCTTCGCTGCGAGGGCGTTCGCCGCCTCGACGTACGCCTTGACCGTCGCCTGTGCCTTCACGCTGACGTCGAGCTTCCCCTCGTTGCAACCGGAGGCTGCGTCGGCGAGATCCTTCGCCGAGCAATCCGGGAGGAAGATGATCGCGCCGGCGAGTGCGCCGACGGCGCCGAGGGAACGAAGCTGCTTACGAGTACGCATGAAGAGGCCTCCTTGAAGACGTCCGGCCCGGGTGGGTCGGGGGGCGCGAGCCTCAGAGTCGATCCGGCGTTCTCGCGCGGCGGCTCCGAGGTCGAGCAAAGTTTCGGATGAAGCGAATGCACCACCCAGGTCGTTGCACGAGGGGAAGTGACGAACGACAGTCTAGCCGACGACGGGCCCCGAGAGGCCACGAAGTGGCGTGTTTTTGCGACGCCGGTGATCCGAGGACGACCGGCGCGAGGCTGGACGCGACTGAGAAGGGACGTGACGGTCCCCGT
>JBKJQC010000507.1:0-4297 GCA_046593995.1 Polyangiales bacterium | reverse complement strand
CGCGCGAGCGCGCCGATCGCGACGGTCGTCGGCACGATGAGGACGAGCTGATCGTAGGAATGCAGGTACGGCGTCACGAGGGGAGCGACGGCCAGCCACGCCGGGACGTAGGCGTCGTCACGCGGATCGAACCGGAGCGCTACCGCGACGGCGGCGAGGAGAATGAGAACTCCGATGACGAGGCCGGCGTCGCCGAACAGCTCGCGGAGCGCGAACGGCAGCACCGTGGTCTTCGGATTCGCGAGCCGCTCGGAGCCGATGAGGGCAGCGTACGGAGCGATCCAGCGCGGGAGCACGACGAGCGTCGCGGCGAGCATGAGCACGCCGGCCCCGATGACGATCGCGACGAAGCGGGGCTGACCGCGCGCGAGCGCGGCGCGCAGCAGCGCGGGGAAGGCGATGAGGAATGGGTTGGGCTTGGCCGCGAGTGCCAGCAGCCCGAAGGCACCGAGCGCCTGGCGACGGGTCCGCAGTCCGATGACCACGGCGACAAGGCCGGCAACGAGGATGAGCGACCACTCGCCGTCGTAGAAGTTCACGATGGCCGGCTGGGAAGCGACGGTCATGAAGCCGACGGCGAACGCGGTGCCGGGCACCCTCGCGAGCTCCTCTCGCGCGAGCGCGAGCATCGCGATGATCGCGAGGACGAGCCCACCGTACGCCCAGATCGCGGCCGCGGCGGCGAGCGGGAGCACACCGAGCGGCAGCAGCCCGAGTGTCGTCCATGCGGGGTAGTCGTAGACGGCGACACGCTCGCCCTCGGCGCCGAGGGCTTCGGTCGTCGTACGCCAGGTGGCCGGGTCGTATGGATCCGACCCCTGCACGAGGGCCGCCGGGCCGGCCCAGATGAACGCGAAATCGTTGCCGGCGACGAAACGGTCGCGGATCGCGAAGAAACCCAGGATCCAGAGCGCGGCGAGGCCCAGGAGCACGCCCCCGGCGAAGGCGATGTCGACCCTGCGCGGACGGATCACCGCGCGGGCTGCCGGTGCGCCGAGTCGAGCGCGCCGAGCCAGAGGCCGGTCAGCACGGTGCCCTGCGGGAGCGCATACGGCAGCGGGTCGAGGAGCCAGAACGGCAGCATCACGAGGTACAGTGCGATCGCTGCGTCATCCCGATCGCGCAGGGCTCGGAGCACCAGCGCGCCCAGCAGCACGATCACGGCCGCGCCCGCGACCACACCGCTCTCGGCGGCGACCAGCAAGGGGACATCATGCGTGGGCAGCAGCCTTGCCCGGGTGCCGGGATCATCGGTGAGACTGCGCACGGCCGCCATGTAGCGGCCCGGGCCGACGCCCATGAGGGGCTCCATCGCGAACACGGCGAGACCTTGGAGCATGAGGATCCCGCGGCCGGAGTCCGCGCGCTCCTCACCGAACTGCTCCCCGCGTGCGAGCCAACCGGACCAAGTGAGGGCGCCTGGGACCGCGACGCCGGCAGCGAGCGCGACGACCACGATCCGTCGCGCGAGGTCTGTGTGCGCGCGCGGGGCCAGGACGGCGATCGCGGCCACGAGGCCCGCGAGTGCCCCGCGCGAGTACGTGAGGCCGACCGGTATGACGAGCGCGATGATGGCGAAGGCCCAGGAGACAGTGCGCGCTCTTAGCGCGTGTCGCGTCAGGAGCAGCGAGCTGACCAGCGCGAGCGCGGTCAGGAGGTATGGCGTCTGCATCGTGCCCTTCGGTACCCACGCGTCGCCGGCCCTCGCAAGTGGCTTCTGGCTCTCGAAGAGCCACGACGCGCCAAGCGGCCCGCCCGTCAACACCTGCGCGACGGACCACGCAGTCTGCGTCAGGGTGGCGACGGCGAGCGCGCCGAGCACGAGGGTGCGTTCCCGGCGATCGAGTCCGGCGAAGGCGACCGCGATCGACAATGCGCCGAGCACGCGGAAGATCGTCTGGACCCCCTCGAGCGAGGGATGCACCGCGAAGGAGAGCAACACCACCGACGCGATCACGGCCCACAGCCCCGCGCCGAGCCCGAGCGACCGCGCGCGAAGCCCGCGCGCCAGCGCGGGGATCGTCGCGGCAACGAGGAGTGCCTGCGGCAGGTCGAAGAGATAGAGATTGACCCCGTACGAGAACACCGGATCGGTGGTGACGTAGCCGAGCACGGCGGCGAATGGGAGCAGGAGCGCGACGAGCGTGAGCGACACGACGCGCAGCAGATGCGCGTGGCCCACCCTAGGATGCCGCTCAGCGTGCCGGATCGCACCAGGCTCGATGTGCTCGTCGTCGCCGATGGCGCGAGCATCCACACGCGGAGGCTACTTCGCGCACTGGGCGAGCGCGACCTGCGCGTCGAGCTCGCGACGTTCGAATCCACCGAGATTCCCGGCCTGGTCGAGCACCGGCTCGGTACGTCGCCGCCCGATCGCGACAGCCGGTACCTGTTCGGCGTCGGCGCGCTCGTCCGGGTCATCCGAGTGCGGCGCCCCGAGGAGCGCGAGCGGCTCGTCATCTCCATGCGGCGCCTCGATCCCGACATGCGCGTCGAGACCGTGGTCCTTGGCTTCCGTCGCGCCTGTGAGCTGGAGCCGGGCCTCCTGGCAGGATGGCGCCTGCTCGTGGCCGGGCACGGCACGCGTGCCCAGGCGGTGCGCACGGCCACGGCCGGCGATCCCGCCATCGAGCTCGCTGGGCACTCGACCAGCCGACGCTGCACCGGCGCATGGGCGGGGCGCGCGTGCAGGTGTCCATCCCGGTCTCCGACACGACGAGCGCGGTGCTTCTGGACGGCCTGGCCGCGGGACTGGTGCCCGTCGTGAGCGACCTGCCGGGCCGCGCGAGTGGGTCGACACGTCGGTCGGCGAGATCGTTCCGCGCGATCCGACCGTCGCAGACGTCGTCGGCGCCATCGTGCGCGCGGTCCAGCGCGACATCCCGCGGGAACGTCGGCGCGACCGTGTGCGAGAGGTCACCTGGGAGAAGGAGATCGATCGCCTGACCGGTGTGTACCGGAGGCTGCTACCGCACTGATCAACCGCGCTGCTACCGTCGTCGACGATGACGGGTTGGAGCGTCGGACGCGTCGCGCGCGGCGCACGAAAGCATGCCGTGGAGAGCCTGCTCGACGCGCTGATCACAGCACTCGCGTACTTCTCGGCGACCGGCGTGCGCCTCGGCGGCCGGATCGACGCGCCCGAGCACACCGGCGCGCTCCTCGTAGCCCTCGGCGCGGGCGTGATGCAGGTCACAGCGAACATCGCTTTCGACGTCTACTGGCGCACCTGGGCCGTCGCCGCGCTCGAGGATCTGATCGCGCTCATCAAGGCGTCAGTCGCGGTGGCCTCCGGGTTGCTCATCCTGAATCTCGTCTCGGATGTCCACGCCATCCCCAACAGCGCCATCCTGCCCGGCCTGGGGCTCGTGCTGCTGGGCGAAGGCGCGATCAAGCTGCGCGCGCGCTGGCGCCATATCGCCGGAGCGGCGGTCGGTGGCGCGCATCGTCGCGACGGCGCGATCATCGTCGGTGCGGGTCGCACCGGCCAGCTGCTCGCACGTGACCTGTCCGACGGCAGCCGCGGCACGCGCGTTGTCTGCTTCATCGACGACGATCCGGCGAAGTGGGGCACGTACGTCCGCGGTCTGCGCATCGAGGGCGGCGTCGAAGACCTCGATCCGCTCATCGCGCGATACCGGCCGGCGGTCGTGATCATCGCGGTCCGCGACGCTCCCGCGGAGCTGGTGCGGCTCGTCCTCACGCGGTGCCGCGGGAGGAACGTCCGAGTCCGCGTCACCCGCGGCTTCGAGATGGCGGCAGGTGACGCCAGTCCGCTGCGCCCGCTCGACATTGACGACCTCCTGCAGCGCGCTCCCATCACGCTCGACACGCCGGACACGCGCGAGTTCCTGAGCGGGAAGAGCGTGCTCGTGACCGGTGCGGCGGGCTCGATCGGGAGCGAGCTTGCGCGCCGCTGTCTCGAGGTCGGACCCGCGAAGCTCGTCCTGCTCGACAGCAACGAGAGCGGCCTCCTTGCCGTTCTCGCGTCGCTCGGCGGCGACGACGTCGCGAGCATTGCGCTCAGCGATGTGCGTGACGCGGCGCAGCTCTCACGCGAGGTGGCAGCGGCTCGGCCCGACGTGATCTTCCATGCCGCCGCGTACAAGCACGTCCCGATCCTCGAGGAACAACCTCTCCCCGGCGTCGCGACGAACGTCCTCGGCACCGCGAACGTGCTTGCGGCGGCCGACGAGGCGAACGTCCCGAACGTTGTGTTCGTTTCGAGCGACAAGGCGGTCGGGCCGACGAACGTGCTGGGACTGACGAAGCGCTTCGGCGAGCTGCTGACCGTCGC
>JBKJQC010001086.1:0-6469 GCA_046593995.1 Polyangiales bacterium | reverse complement strand
CACATGCGGGTCTCCTCGCCGCCCACCCAGTGGCCGTGCTTCTACGGCATCGACACGCCGTCGCGTCGCGAGCTCATCGCGTCGAGCCACTCGACGAACGAGATCGCGCGCTACGTGACCGCGGACTCGGTCGGCTACATGTCCATCGATGCGATGCTCGAGGCGGTGCGCGGCGAGGTCGTCCCCGACCCTTCACGCTCCGGTCTCTGCCACGCGTGCTTCAGCGGCGACTACCCGATCCCCGTCGCCCACCACGTGCCCGATCCCAAGCAGCTCCGGCTGATCGGCGTCTGAGTCTGATCAAGCGATCTTCTCGTCGACGGCGGGCGGTGCCTGCACCTTGCGGATGCGGCTCGAGATCTTCCGCGTCGGCTGCGCCGCCAACAGCGGCACACTCGGGAAGCCGCGTCGTTCCTTCGCGGCGATGACGTCCGCGAGCATCTCCGCGGCGGTGCGATAGCGAGCGTCGACGTCGCGCTGGAGCGCGCGATCGACGATCGCGATCACGTCGGTCGCCACCCACGGCGCGGGCTCCGAAAGCGAGCGAGGCTGCTCCTGCGCCGTCGCCACCAGGAGCTCGTCGACGTCGCACGCGAGGTAGATGCTCTCACCGGTCATCAGCACGAAGAGCATCGCGCCGAGCGCCCAGAGATCGGTGTGTCCGCCGACCTGCTGCGCGAGCGCCTGCTCCGGCGCCATGTAGCCCGCCGTCCCGAACGTGAGCTCGCACGTGTCTCGGGTGCTCGCTCCGTCGCCGGCTCTGTTGCCAGCTCCCTTGCCCGAGAGCGCGACGCGCGACGTCGCGCGCGCGACGCCGAAGTCGATGAGCGCGATGCGCCCCTGCTCGTCGACCAGGACGTTGTGCGGCTTGATGTCGCAATGCACGATGCCCCTGTCGTGCGCGGCCTCGAGGATCTCGAGCAGCTGCTCCGACACCTCGAGCGCCTCGATCTCGTCGAACAGCCGCAGCCGTGCGCGGCGCGCGAGCGATACGCCGGCGAACTGCTCCATCACCAGGTACACCGTGCCGTCCTCGTCGATGTCGTCGTCGAGCACCCTCGGCACACCAGGGTGGTCGATCGAGTTCGCGACCCACGCTTCACGGACGAACGCGTCCCTCATGATCTGCGACTCGTTCACCTCAGGATGCAACATTTTGATCGCAGCGCGGGCGCCGTTCCGGTGCACCGCCTCGTACACCGTGGCCATGCCCCCTACGCCGAGAACGCGTTGCAGATGCCAACGATCTCGGAGCGTGCGTCCGATCCGTCGATGGGCGAAATCTTCACTGGGACTCACGACGCGCCGAGTGAGCAAGCGACGTTCCCGACCTGCGACCGGGCACCTGCGCAATCCAGACAATCTGCGTGTGCAGGCGGCCTGGGAGCGCGCGAAGCGAGCACGCGAAGCGCGGCGACAACGCGCGGACGGCGGCGCGCCGCTTGCTGATCTCGTCGACGTGAATCGACCCCCTGGGTACTTCATGATCAGGCTCGGTTATGAGGTCCGGACGCACATCGCGCTCAGCCTGCGCGAGGTCGGATGACCAACCTCGCAGAGCAGACGCAGACGGACGAAGAGAACGGCGAGCCTGGTTCGGCCGTCCAGCTCGTCGCCAACCGTGAGATCCTCGTCGTCGAAGACGATCCGAGCCTCCTCTACCTCGCGGTGAAGCGCCTCCGCGCCGCCGGCCTCGACCCAATCCCCGCGCGCAACGGCCGTGAGGCGATCGCGCGCATCGCGGAGCACCCGCGCTGTCGCCGCATGCTGACGGACTACATGATGCCGGAGCTCGGCGCGGACCCTTGGATCCGCCACCTCGAGACCGCGTGTGCCGATTGGACGGTCGTGGTCATGTCCTCGGAGGACGTCGACTCCGGCCCGTTCATCTGTCTCCCCAAGCCCATCGACTTCGAGAATCTCCTCGAGGTCTTCCACCGGGGTGCGCCATGACTTCGAGCCCGGAGTCGACCGAGATCACGCGTCCGCGGGTCCTCTACGTCGACGACCAGCAAGGGAATCTCGTCGTCTTCAAGGCGACCTTCAAGCGCTACCTCGACATCGTCACTGCGCAGTCCGCGAAGGACGCGCTGGTGATCCTCGAGAAGGAGGAGTTCCCGGTCGTCGTCAGCGATCAGCGCATGGGTGAGATGAACGGCACCGAGTTCCTCGTCGAGGTGCGCAAGCGCCACCCCGACACGGCGCGCATGCTCCTGACCGCGTACACCGACTTCGACGACGTCGTCCGCGCCATCAACGAAGGACAGGTCACGCGCTTCATCCAGAAGCCATGGGAGCGCGAGGATCTCCTCGGCGCGCTCCTGAACGCGGCGACGCTCTACCAGAAGTCGAGGGAGAACCGGCAGCTCACCGAGCAGCTCCTCCACCGCGAGCGTCTCGCGGCCATCGGGCAGGTCACCTCCGGTCTCGTCCACGAGCTCGGCAACATCGCGTCGGTGCTGAGCGTCGCCGACGATCTCCGCGAGGACGTGGCGAAGGGCATCGACGTCACGCGCGAGCTCGAGATCCTCAAGGGCGGCATCGACAAGTTCATGTCGCTCGTCGAGTCGCTGCGCATCTACTCGAAGGGGGGCAACCAGCTCGACATCGTGCGGAAGCCGGTCGACCTCGCCAAGACCGTCTCGACGACGATGGTGCTCCTCAAGCTCTTCCCGCAGGTGAAGATGCTGAAGAGCCTCGCGCTCGAGGCGCCGCCGGAGCCGATCGTCGTCGCGCTCGACGTGAAGAAGATCGAGCAGGTCATCCTCAACGTCGTGAAGAACGCGGCCGAGTCCGTCGCGACCGGCACCGGCGAGGTCGCGATCCGGCTCCGCCCCTCCGAGACCGACGTCTTCGTCGAGATCACCGACAACGGCCCCGGCATCCCGCCGCCGGCGTGGAAGAAGATCTGGGAGGGCTTCTACACGACCAAGGGGGACAAGGGGACGGGGCTCGGCCTCGCGATGTGTCGCAAGATCATGGAGGCGCACGGCGGATCGATCGCGTTCGAGAACCTGCCCCGCGGCGGGTGCACGTTCACGCTGCGCATCCCGCGCGCCGCCTGATCAAGGGCGCGCGTGCGCTTCGGAGACGGCGCGCACGGCCTGGTCCACGCCCTCGAGGGCGACGCGGAAGCTTGCCGCCTCCGCATCGTCGTTCGACTTCAGCCACCGTCGCGAGAGCTGCTCCGCTTCACGCGCGCGTCGCGCGACGTCGTCGAGCTCGAGGAGCGCGGCCTCGCCGGCGAGCGCGTGCATCTCGTGCGAGACGGTCTTGCGATCGCCTTCCTCGAGGCCGACGCGGGCGCGCGACAGCCGCCCGGCCGCGCCCTCGAGGAACCGACCGAGGAACTTCTCTCGTAGCTCTTCGATCACGAGACCTCGTCGGCCTGTGCGAGGACGGCTTTCACGCGCTCGACCAGCACGCGCATCCCTTGCCTCTTCGAGACCCAACCGACGAGCCCCGCCGCGGACGCGCGCTCCGCCAGATCGGCATCCGGCAGGCTCGAGAACAAGAGCATCGGCACGTGCACGGAACGGACCTCGCGCATCGTCTCGCCGAGCTCGTCGCCGAGGGCTTCCGGCATCTGCACGTCGAGGATCACGAGATCGGGCGGCGTCTCCATCCGTCGTCGCTCGAGGGTCGCGAGATCGGATGCGACCTGTACCGCGAACCCCGCGGCCTCGAGCGCGCTCTGGACGAGCTCGAGGACGAGCGTGCTGTCATCGATCACGAGGACGTTCTTGCGGTTCATTACGACTCTCCCGTCAGCGTGGTCAAACGGTCGAGCGTGCTGAACAGATCGCGCAGCACCACGGGCTTGTCGAGGAACAGATCCGCGCCTGCGTGGATGGCGGCCTCGCGGACCTCTTCCCCGCCGACGCTGACCGCCACGATCGGCATCGTCGCGAGGCGCTTGTCGTCACGGATCTTCGCGATCAAGCGCGACCCCTCGAGGACGGGGAGATAATGGTCGACGATCGCGAGATCGTAGCCCCCTTCGCAGAGCATCGACCACGCCTTCGCGCCGTCGTCCGCGACGTCCACGCTGACGCCCCCCTTCCGCTTGAAGTACTTGTGGATCCCGTAGGAGAACATGTCGCGAATCATCGAGTTGTCCTCGACGATCAGGATCTTGTAGCCGACGTCGGAGCTGCTCACGGGCGCTCCCTCGTCGAGCAGCGCCGCGATCTTCTTCTGCGTCGCCTCGTTCGGGTCGATCGAGATCTCCAGGATCGGCAGCTCGACCGGGTTGGCCGGCGCGATCGTCCGCACCACGACGCCGTGCACGTCGAAGGCCGAGACGAGCCGCGGGAACGAGAGGCGCACGCGCACCCGGGTGCCATCGCGTGGGGATTGGACGACGGGCAGGTGCAGCGTCGTCTGACCCACGTGCTCGGTGCGGGTGACGACGGTGCGCTCCTCCCACTGGAGCTCGGCGCGCAGGAGCAGACGCTCGGATTGGCTCACCAGATCACCCCTTCGCAGAAGGTCCGCAGCTCGCGGACCATGTGCTTCAAGCCGTGCGCCTTCGCGACGAAGCCGTCGGCGCCGGACTCGCGCGCGAGCTCCTCGAGCTCCTCGTCGGGGAGACCGGAGTAGAAGAGAATCGGCACGTGCGACGTCGCCGTGCGGGATTTGATCCACGCGCACAGCTCGATGCCGGTCAGGCCCGGCATGTCGACGTCGGTCAGCACGACGTGCGGCGACCAGCTGTTCATGATGGAGTTGAAGCCACCGAGCGTGGTGGTGGTGCGCACCTCGAACCCTTCGCGCTCGAGCGCCGAGGTGGCGGCGGCGAGCGTGAGGTCACTGTCGTCGATGATGAGGATTCGCCTCGAGTCGGTGGCTTCGGTCATGGTCCCTCCACGTGTCGGATTCGCAGGGGCGTGATCAGGCAGCCGACACTTCGGCCGTCGGGGATACGTCGGGTGCGACGCTCGCCGTGGCGCCGTGTGCGGGGAGCGAGAGCACGAAGCGCGCGCCGCCCTGGTAGGTCTCGTCGAGCCAGAGGTCACCGCCGAAGTCGTGCAGCACCTTGCGCGAGAGCGAGAGGCCGAGACCGAGCCCCTCGCCTTGCTTCTTGGTCGTGTGGAAGGGCTCGAACAGCTTCTTCCGTGCCGCTTCGGAGATTCCGGGGCCGCCGTCGGTCACGGTCGCGAGCACGTTCCCGCCCTCGCGGCGCGTGACGATGGTCACGGTGCCCTTCCACGACATCGCCTCGAACGCGTTCTTCACGAGGTTCGTGAACACCTGCGTCAGGCGCGTCGGCACGCACTCCACGACGACGGCGTCGCCCGACGGCTCGAAGACCAGCTTGGTGCCCTCGTTGCGGCGGCCGAACATCTTGATCGTCGAGGTCACGACGGCGTTCACGTCGCACACCTTGCCGCGGCCGCCGTCCTGGTAGGCGTACCCCTTGAGCTCCGCGGTCACGCCGCGCGCCGCCGTCGCCGCCTCGATGACGGTCTCCGCGAGCTCGATGAGCTCCTTCGGCTCGGCCTCCGGGATGGAGACGCTCCGCTTCGCGAGCGCCTTGTCGAGGTCCTCGATGCCCTCCTTGAGCGGCAGCGCACCGTTGCAGACGATGTTCATGTAGTTGTGCAGCTCGTGGAACATGCCGGCGGCGAGCTCGCCGAGCGTGCGCAGCTTCTCCGACTCGATGACCTTCAGCTCCTCGTCGGCGAGCTTCTTCATCGCGCGCTCGAGCGCCTCGGACTTCTCGTGCAGGTTCTTCGTCGTGCGGCGGAGCTCGAAGAGCGAGCGGACGCGCGCCCGCAGCTCCTCGGGATCGAAGGGCTTGCCGATGTAGTCGTCCGCCCCGACGTCGAGGCCCTCGACCTTGGCGGCCGTCCCGCCGCGCGCCGTGAGCAGCACGATCGGGATGTGGCGTAGCTTCTCGTCGGCGCGCACCCTCTCGACGAGCTGAAGGCCGGTGATCCCCGGCATCATCACGTCGCTGACGACGAGCTCGATGCCTCCCTCGCGGAGCAGTGCGAGCGCCTCCTCGCCGTTGTTCGAGAGCGTCAGGTTGTAGTCGTTCTCGAGGATGCTCGCGATGAGCGAGACGAGCGCCGGGTTGTCGTCGACGACGAGCACGCGCGGACGGCCCGCGCCCGCGTTGTCGATGGTCCGCGGCTGCCTCGTCGATGATCCTCGGCCTTCGACGACGACGTCTGCGATCGCGAGCTCGGCGTCCTCACGAGGAGCCGGGCTGAACGAGTCAGGCTTGGTCGCCGGCGCGCCGTTCGGGCCGGCGACTGGCAAGTCGATCGAGAACGTCGAGCCCTTGCCCTCCTCGCTCACGACCTCCACGTCGCCGCCGAGGAGGCGCGCGTATTCTTGCACCATCGAGAGCCCGATGCCGGTTCCGCGCACGCTCGCCCGACTCGCGCTCTCGAGCTGGACGAAGCGCTGGAAGATCGCGCGTTGGTGCTCGCGCGGGATGCCGATGCCGGTGTCGCGCACC
>JBKJQC010000893.1:0-9290 GCA_046593995.1 Polyangiales bacterium | reverse complement strand
TGTGTCTCGCCCGTCAGGCGCTGACGCGTCTTCCACGTGCCGCCGGCCTCGACGGCGTTCATGAAGTCGTCGGTCACGCGGATCGAGTTGTTCGAGTTTTGCCCGCTAATCGTGTGGTACGCCTCGCCGTTGAAGTCGCTCGAGTAGCCGCCGGCGATGAGGGCGTGCGCCTTCTTCTCCTCTTTGATCTTCCAGTTGATGAAATCGAGGATCTCGGGGTGGTCCATGTCGAGGCAGACCATCTTCGCCGCGCGCCGCGTGGTGCCGCCGCTCTTCGTGGCGCCGGCCGCGCGATCGAACACCTCGAGGAACGACATGAGGCCGCTCGACGTCCCGCCGCCGGAGAGCTTCTCCTGCTTGCCGCGGATGGTGCTGAAGTTGGTGCCGGTGCCGGAGCCGTACTTGAAGAGGCGCGCCTCGAACTTCACGAGGTCGTAGATCGACATCAGATCGTCGCTGACGCTCTGGATGAAGCACGCGGAGCACTGGGGCTGCTCGTACGCGTTCGTCGTCTCGAACGTGTCCTGCAGCTCGTCGCTCCAGGCCCACGTGCCGCCCGAACCCTTGATCTGATAGCGGTGCCAGAGGCCGCAGTTGAACCACACCGGCGAGTTGAACGCGCCGATCTGGTGGACGAGCATGTACGAGAGCTCGGCCTCGAACGCGTCGGCCTCTTCCTTCGTGGCGAAGTAGCCCCCCTGCTTCTCGCCGGCTTCGCGGATGGTGTGCGCGAGGCGGTAGACGACCTCGCGGACCGAGCGCTCGCCCTTGTTCTTGTCGCCGAACAGCCCGGCCTTGCGGAAGTACTTGGAGACGACGATGTCCGTCGCGAGCTGAGAGAAGTGCGCAGGGATCTCGGCGCCTTCGAGCTTGAACACCGTCGAGCCGTCCGGGTTCGTGATGACGCTCGTACGTCGCTCGTAGACGACCTCGTCGAGCGGATCGACGCCCTGCTTCGTGAAGCGGCGCTCCACGAGCACCCGGTCGGTCTCGCTCAGCCGGTCGCGCGCCGGCTTCTTGTCACGACGCTTGTCCCCGTTCGCCTCGCGCGCCTCGCCAAGGGAGGAGTGCCCCCCGTTGACCGAAATACCCGACTTCGAGACGATCCCCGAGCTCTTGTCCGCCATTCTGCAGCCTCCGCGCTCACACCAATGCAATCCTCGCCCACCGTGCGAGACCAGCTCGCGCGGAGGCAAGGGCCCCTCACACGCCACACGCCACACGCCTCACGCCTCACGCCTCACGCCTCACGGCCCAGGTCTCACGCCCCACTCATCACCCCGTGCCGACTGCTCGGCGCGCGTTCGCTCTCCGGATCGCAGGATCACCGGGCGTCGCACGCCTCATTGCATGAGGCGTGCGATGTCCGCGCGCGCCCGCCATCCTCCATGGATGGATGGCTGCCGTCCGGCCGCGAGGTACTCGTGCGCTCAGGTCGTGAACCTCGAACGTGTACGTGCACTCCGTTCGTCGTGAAGTGCGCGCTCGCTGACTCCGCGTTCAATCTCCGAACGACCGTCGATAGGGAGCAGACTCGGATGCGCGCGGTCTCCGGAATCGTTTCCGGAAGAAAGACTGAACGAAGGCGACGGTCGGGGCGAGCTCATGAAGCTTGCGAAGCTTCCGAAACGCTCGCCCTCAACAGAAGACGCCTCCGACGAGACGCTTCCGATGAGATGCACGACCTCTCTACGACTCCTCACTTCACTCGCTCGCGGTCCGGTGGCTCCGTCATTCCTTCGAATGCATTCCTTCGAAATTACGGATTCACGAGTAGGCGAGTCATCGCCCGGTCCGCGAGTAACGACTCCCAGTCCGGTGACGCCGGGCGAGCCCGGCGCGAGTCAGAAGAGCGGCAGAGCGAGCCGTGCCCCGACATCAGTAGGCGTACCTGAATGCCTGCACACGGGTCAACTTCTTTTCGCCTCGCGCATACAAGATCTGGGGGTCCGTCCCGGGGCCACCACTATGGGTTGCGGTGCACGTGTGTGCAGGCTGTCGAGAAATCGGGGGTTTGTCGTGGGGAAGCTGAGGTTATCCAGGAAGGGCGCCGGGGTGCGACGTTGCGCTACCTCACAGGGCAAACCCGCGAGATCACGGCGCTGCTCGCCATGGCGCGGCACTGCGTGGCGCGCGAGTTGTCCACAGATCGCGGTCAACCCGTCGTCGCGGACAGTGCCTGTGGAGTCGCGACGCGGAGTCGCACGGGCCCGCGCCCGAGGAGCAGCTCGACGATCGCCCCGCGACGATCGGCGGTGCCGACGTGGAGCCAGCCGTCCGGCCGCTCGATCGCGAAAGGCGTGCGGGGCTGCGGTGCGCCGCCGTCGTCCGGTGCGACGAAGATCACGAGCGACTCGCGGCCCGCCGCGATGGTGACGGCGGCGCCGAGCGCCTCGCGACAAAGGCTCGCCACGGCACCAGAGGGATCCGAGAGCGCGCAGCGATCGAGCGCGGTGCGAGCCTTGGTCGCGAGCGCAAGGGCCTTCTCGTCGCCACTCGCGGCGGCGCGCGCGGCGAGGAGCCGTGCCGCCGAGGCCCGGACGACGTCGTTCGGATCCTCTGCGAGCAGCTTCCGCTCCTTGGCCTCGTCGCAGACCGCGAGCGAGGCCGAGACGCGTAGCGAGGCCAGCGCGTTCGCGCGCACGTAGGGGCGATCATCGTCGAGCGCGCCGCACAAATCTTTCGGCAGCTCTTTCGTCAGAGCGTTGGTCGTCGCGCGCGAGACGACGCGACCGACGGCGGCGGCTGCATTCGCGGCGACCGCCGGCGCCGGATCGCGCGTGAGCTTCGCGAGGAGGGGGAGCTCCGCGGCCGTCCCGACGGCGCCGAGCGACCACGCCGCTTCCGCGCGCACGGTCGCGTCGCTGTCGGCAGCGAGCGTGACGAGCGGGCCGATGGCCGCGACACCTGCGGCACCGAGCCCGACTGCGATCGCGCGACGGCCGTCGACGTCTCCTTGGGTCGAGAGGAACGCGGCGAGCTGCTGCGTGCCGCCCGCCTTTGCGCGGCCGATGCCGACCAGGAGCAGATCGCGCTCGGCGCCGAGCGTCGCGAGCGCGTCCGCGGAAGCCTTGATTGCAATCGCGTCGCCGTGCCGTTCGAGGAGACCGGAGACGGCGAGCACGACGGCGAGCCGGTCGACCTGCGCGGCGTGGAACCGCGCGATGGCCTCCCCCATCACGTCTGCGCCGCCGCTCCGACCGACCGCGATCGCAGCGCGCAGACGCACCACGGCCGAGGGATCGTCGAGCAGGCCGAGCAGCGCCTTGCCCGCGGCCGGCGCGCCGAGCGTGCCGAGCGCGTCGATCGCCGCGAGGCGCAGCCGTTCGTCCTTCGCTCCGGTCAGGCCGATCAACACCGGCGCGACCCGCGCGGCGCCCGTGCGCCCGAGGAGCGCGGCGATCTCGGCCCGGTCGTCCCCGGTCTGCGCGACGTCGAGCGACGCGAGCAGCGGCTCGACCGCGCGTCCATCGGGCTTCTCGGGATCGAGCAAGCGCGTAGTCGCAGTGAGGGCCTCGGTGCGAACCGCTTTGTCGGGCGAGGCGACGTGCTCGAGACAGACGGGCAGCTGCGCCGGATCGCGCAGCGACGCGAGCGCGTGCAGCCCGATCGCGAGGGGGATGGCCCCGGTGCGGATGGCCTTGGTGATCGTCGCGCCGCCGGTCGTCGGCGCAATCTCGCCGATGGCCCACGACGCGCTCGCCACCGCCGCAGGGGTCGCGGACGTGGTCCCGTCGACGATCGCGGTGAGGACCGGGACCGCCGTGGCGCCGGCAGCGACCGCGGCTTCACGCGCGGGGGAGGTGCCGACGCCGGCTTTCTCGTCCTCGAACGTGCCGAACGTCTTCACAATCGCATCGATGGCAGCGAGGGTGCCGATGCGGCCGAGCGCCGCGAGCGCCGCCCGACGCACGTCCGCGGCGCCGCCCTTCTTCGACGCATCGGAGGCGAGCGGCGCGATCGATGCGACCGCGTCCGAGGCGCGCAAACGCGCGAGCGCCGACAATGCCTCGAGGCGCACCTCCAGCGCTTGATCGCGGAGCGCGATGACCAACGCCGGCGAAGCCTTCGGGTCGCCGAGCTCCCCGAGCGTGCGGACGACGGCCTGCCGCACCTCGCTCGCCTCGTCCTGCACCTTCGAGACGAGCGGGGTGACAGCGCGCTTGTCCCCGAGCCGACCGAGCGCCCGAGCGACGCTGAGCCGCACCTTCGAGTTGGAGTCGTCGAGCCGTGCGAGGAGGGGCGCGACGGCCTCGGTCGAGCCCGACGCCCCGAGCGCGCGCCCGGCGGCGAGGCGCCCGCGCGCGTCGCTGTCGCCGAGAGACCGCGCGAGGACCTTCACGACGCGCGTGTCGGGGACCTTGGCGAAGAACTCGCACGCAGCCTCGCGCAGGAGCGGCGACGGATCCGTGAGCCACGGCAGCACGAGGTCGGACGCCTCGGTCATCTTGAAGCGGGCCGCGACGTTCGCTGCGGTCAGCCGCACGTCGATGTCACTGTCGGCGAGCGCGATCTTCAGGAGCGGGAGCGCCTCTTTGCGCGGGACGTTCGCGAGGTCCGCTGCGGCCAGGCGCCGCCGCGAGACGTCCTTCGACTCGAGGTCGCTCTTCACCCTATCGGGCGCGTCGGGCCACAGCGCTCCCCGCGCGTCTCCGGTGAGGCTCGACCCCGTCGCGGCGAGGGGGGCCGAGAGCGCGAGCGCGAGGACCAGAGGTCGGATTCGCACGGACGAACGGTACCACGGACGCTCAGGCCTTCTTGATCTTCACGAGCACCTCGTCGTGCGTGGGAAATCGCCCGGTCTCGTGCTTCGAGTAGATCATCGCACCGTCGAGGTAGACGTCGAAGATCCCGCCACGCCCCTTCTTGAGGGTCGGCTTCACCTGGAACCGCTTCTCGATGTCGGCCGCCAGACCGGTGGCCCTCGGGAGGTAGTTTCAGGCGACGCAGTATTCGATCAACACGTCCATCGAAGCCGCCTCTCTCGGAGTGGGTGCTCGGTCGACAGATGCCGCGGCCCTGTCGCCGGTGACGCCCCGGCGACACTTTACGGATGACCGCGTCCGACGATACCGTGGCCGGGAAAGCCGCGTAGCGATGAACATCCGCAAGCTCATCGAGCAAGCCCTCCACGAAGCGCGCGATGAGTTCGCGGAGATCGTCCAGCGGAAGCTCGAGGCCCTGATGGGCGATGCCGAGCCCGTGTCGAAGCGCCCGGGCCGACCGAAGAAGATCGTCTCGGCGTCGTTGGGCTCGAAGACCGCGCGTGCAGAGCGCGGCAGCAAGAGGACGCGTGCGCCCGAGTCGCACATGGCCGAGCTCCGCTCCCGTGTGCTCGCGGGCATGCCGGTCGGCGAACCGCTCAAGAGGAGCCGCATCATCGAGCTCGCCGGTCTGACGGGCGAGGACGGCGCCCGCGTCGCCGCGGTGCTGCGTAAGCTCAAGGAAGACGGCGTGCTCGTGATGCGGGGCGCGAAGGCGAGCGCCACGTACACGAGAAAGGCTTGACTACCCGAGCCCACATCGCCAGCGGCACGCGCGCGCGGTCGCGCGGTCGGTCGGAGCGAGACCGCCGTTGACTGGGTTTCGGCCTCCCACCTAGGCTTGCCTAGCGGTTTTCCGAGCGCGCGCCACGCGTGCGGGTGACGCGGGAGAGACGTCGACCGGGAAGGAACGCATCGGGGTGAGGGTTGCTTCGGCGGGGTCGAGCGTCCGTCGGACGGATGTCTCGATCGGCGTCGCGGTGCAGAGGAAGGCCCCGACCGATCTCGAGGACGGCTTCGGTCACGGTTCGGTCAGAGCTTCGGTCAGCGGTTCGGTGAGAGGCATTTCGTGAGCGAATTCCATGGGGGAGGCGTGACGTGAGCGACTTCGAAGAGAAGACCCGCGTCACGTCCATCCTGAACCCGCAGAAGGAGAAGGACGCAGGGCGAGGGGATTGCCTCGTCACGATCTACTCCAAGGACGCCTCGCAGCTCGGCAAGCGCTACGTCCTCGACGCGTCGCCCACCACGATCGGCCGCGGCCACGACAACCACGTCGTCCTCGACAGCGACTCCGTCTCGCGACGCCACTGCCACATCGAGCGCGCAGGGGCGGGCTGGGTCGCGGTCGACGACGGCTCCACCAACGGCACCTACGTGAACGACGACCAGATCGCCGGCGGCGTGAAGCTGCAGAGCGGCGACCGCGTGAAAGTCGGTCCGACGATCTTCAAGTACCTCTCGGGGAGCGACGTCGAGGCGCTCTACCACGAGGAAATCTATCGCATCACGATCATCGACGGCCTCACCCAGGCCCACAACAAGCGCCACTTGTTCGAGGCCCTCGAGAAGGAGATCACCCGCTCCCGTCGGTACAACCGCGATCTCGGGTGCATCATGTTCGACATCGACTTCTTCAAGCGCATCAACGACACGCACGGTCACCTCGCAGGCGACTACGTGTTGAAGGAAGTGGCCCGGGTCGTCCGCTCGCGGCTGCGCGGCGAGGAGACGTTCGCGCGCTATGGTGGCGAAGAGTTCTGCATCATCGCGCCGGAGACGCCGCTCGATGGCGTGCGCGTGCTCGCGGAGGACATCCGACGCAAGATCCAGGAGGCCAGCTACGTGTTCCAGGGAGAGACGATCTCGTGCACGATCAGCTGCGGCGTCGCCATGCTCGCCGAGGGGGACAAGGACGGCGTCCCGCTGATCAAAGCGGCCGACGAGCAGCTGTACGTCGCCAAGCGCACTGGGCGGAACCGCGTCGTCGGCTGACTCTCCCTCGGCGTGCGGCCGCGTCTGGGGTAGCTTTCTCTCATGGCGGAAGCGTTGCGTCCTTCGATCCCGCTGGGCGCATCGCCCGAGCGCGCGGGCGTCGACGCAGCGCCCGAGACGCCTCCGCTCGTCGCTCTGCACGATCTCGTCTCGTCCGGTAGGACGGTCGTCCTGGCGGTCGTCGCGCCCGACGCTTCCGTGCGCGACGCGGCCGCCTCGTACGTGCAGCGTCTCCTGCGGCTCCGCGCGCAGGCGCTCGCCCAACCCGAAGGGACGCCGTCCGTCCGCCGCGTGCGCGCGCGTCGCGCAGACGAAGGCGAGCTGATCGACGGCATCGCGCGCGGCCTCGGCGTGCCCGTCGACTCGACCCGCGTCGGTCACGTCGCGGAGCGCATCGCCGATCGGCTGCGTCGCGGTGGCACTTCGATCGTCGTCACGCTCGACGAGCCGACGGCTGCCGCGACGTCGTGGGTCGCGAGCGTGCTCCGCGAGATCGTGACGGCGCTCGGCGGGGACGGCGCGAACATGGCGGCTCCGCTCGCGCGCCTGACGCTCGTCGCGCCGCCGTCGTGTGCGACCGTCGCCTCGCTCTCGGTGCCGACGATCGCGCTCGAGCCGACGCTCGACGCGCGCGAGGGTTGGACGTGGGTCGATGCGATCGCTCGGTCCGTCGGTCGGGCGCTCGCGCAGGAGCGGCACGCGCTCCCGGCGCTCGAGCGCGTCTACACGCAGGCCGCGCACCTCGTTCCGACGCTCCTCGCGACGGAGCGGGGCGACGAGGACGAAGCGCTCGTCACCTTCGACGACGACGCGTCACCGTGGACGTGGCTGCGCCGCGCGGGCCGGGCGCTCGAGGCCGGAGACGCGGCGGCGGCCGAGCGCGCGATCGCCGCTGCCGAAGAGCGCTGCGACGACGCCGACGCGCGGCGTGACGTGGGGCGCCGGTGGGCCGAGCTCCTCGAGTCGCGCCCCGCACGCGATCGCCTCGAGCACGCGAGGCAGTCGACCGCGCGCGCCCTCGCCGCGGCCGACGCGGACGAAGCCGTACGTTGGGCGAAGATCGCGGTGCGCGCCGGTGAGCTCGCCGAGGTCGACGACGGCGAAGCGGCGCTGCTGCTCGAAGCGCAAGGGCGCGCGCTCGTCGCAAAGGGTGACGTCGTCGGCGCGCGCGCGGTGCTCGCCCGCGCCCGCGAACGCGCCATCACCGGGGGGCTCGGCCCGGAGGCGCTCGCGAGCATCGCCGTCGAGACGGCCGAGGCCGCGTACCACGCAGGCGATCTCGCGAGCAGCGAGTCCGAGGCGCGCCGCGCGTTGCTCATGGGAGGGCAGGTCGGCGTCACCGCGGAGGTCCGCCTCCGCGCGCGCAACGTCCTCGGCAAGCTCCTCCTCGCGCGCGGCCTGTGGGATCAAGCGGACGCGCACTTCGCCGCGGACGCCAGCGAGGCTGCGCGGCTCGGCGATCGTGGCGCGGAGCTGCGCGCGCTCCTCAACCGCGCGATCGGCCTGCTCTACGCAGAGCGCTTCGACGAGGCCGAAGGTCTGTTCGAGGTCGTCCTCGAAGGCGGACGCGCGCTCGGCGAGCCGCGCGCGATCGGCCTCGCGCTCGAGAACCTCGCCATCATCGCGCAGAGCCACCGTCGGGACTATGCCGTGGCGCTCGAGCGCTATCGCGCGGCGATCAACGGCCTGAAGAAGACCGGGCAGGCCGCGATGCTCGCGCGCGCCGCGCACAACCTCGGCTATCTCTACCTCCGTCTCGGCGACGTGCAGCAGGCCTCGGGGATGGTGCGCTTCGCCTCGTCCCTCTTCCGTCGCGGGCTCGCGGCGCTCGTGGTCGCCGAGGGCGACGATTTGCGCGCACGCATCGCTGCACGCATGGGCCGCAGCGAGGAAGCCCTCGCCGCGATCTCGCGCGCGCGAGAGATCCTTCGCTCCGCCGGCGATCCGAGCGGCGTCGCCGAATGCGAGCGCTTCGAGGCCCGGCTCGCCCTCGAGGACGGCGACGTGCGTGGCGCGAGGCTCGTCCTCGATCGCGCGCGGGGTCTCGACGACTCGAGCGCCGGAAAGGCGGAGCTCGCCCTGCTCGAGGCCGAGTGGCTCCGCGCCAACGGCGGCGACGGTCCCTCGATCCTGGTCGCTGCGCGTGAGGCCCTCGCGCTCTGCCGCGCGTCCACCGACGAGGATTTGATCGTCGGCGCGCACCTGATCATCGCCGAGGTCGCGCGCGTGATCGCCGACCGCGAGCTCCTCCAGCGTCACCTCGAGGCAGCTTTCGGCGTGCGCGACGCGATGCTCCGCTCGATTCCCGAGAGCTATCACGCGCTCTTTCTTGCGCGTCCCGACATGATCCGCCTCGCCAAGCTCGAGCGCGCGGTCGAGAGCGAGCCGATCGCACCGGCGCCGGCGATTCACAGTGACTCGGCCGGTGCGCGCATTCGCTCCACCCCCTCGACCGAGCCGCGAAAGATCGTTGGCACCGATCCCGGCCTCCGCGCGCTCCTCGCCGCCGTTCGTCGCGTTGCCGCGAGCGAC
>JBKJQC010000857.1:0-7563 GCA_046593995.1 Polyangiales bacterium | reverse complement strand
GTCACCTGGTCCACGCAGCCACTGCCCCTCCCCGCGGGTGAGAGCATCGTCGGGTTCGCGGCGAACGATCGCGGCGAGGGGCTCGTCTTGCTTCATCCGCAGCGTGTGCTGCTCTCGAACGACGACGGCGCGACGTGGGCGCCGCTCGCCACGCCGGGCATCGGTGCGCGCGACGTCGCACGCGACGCGCGCGGCGATCTGTGGCTGCTCGGAGCGCTGGTCGACAAGCAGGCGAGGCTCGATCGCGAGCCCTCACGTCTGCTCGTGGAGAAGGGGTATGCCCCCCCGAGCGACACGACCGAGGCAGAGGCGCCGCCGCCGCGACAGCACGTGGGCGACCGGCTCGTGACGGTGACGCGAGAGAAGTCCTCGATCGGCGAGCGCACGCTCGCCACGATCGCGACGCTCGACGGCAAGACGAAGGCGACGAGCACGTTGGACGATGCGCCCGATGAGACGACGGTGACCTGGGCCGGGAACGGTCGCACCGTCGTCGCGGCCGTCTCGCGAAGCGGAGCGCACGACGCTCGTGTGATCCGGACCAAAGACAACGGCGCGACGTGGGAGTCGCTCGGAACCGTGCAGAGGAAGCCGAATGCGGACCTCAGGCTGTTCGTGCTCCCCGGTTGGGTGGCCGTCTTCGGCGCGTGCGACGGCAGCGCCCCTTGCGACGGGCTCTTCCGCGCCGACGGCGGCTCCTTCGCACCGCTCGGTGTCGCGGGGTGGCCCGACCGTCTCGTCTACGACGCGGCGCGCGATCGCGTTCTCCTGCTCGCCTACGAGAAGAAGGAGACGGCGCTCTTCGTGGGCCCGCGCGCCGGACCACTCACGCGCGCACCGTCGAAGGTCCCCGATTCACCGCTGGCCGCGACCGTCGACGCCCAAGGCACGCTGAGACTTCTCTACGGCGACTGGCCGGCGGCGCGCATCGTGAAGATCACGCCCGAGCTCACCCTCGCCGCGCCGAGCTACACGCCGTTCGGCGCCAACGACGGCGCGTTCGTCGGTGCGCGTGGCTACGTCTCTTCGTCGGGGACCGCGTGGGAGACCGCAGACTTCGGCGATCACTGGACGGAGGTGGGCGCGGGCGCGTACGGGACCGTCTCCTGTAGCGAGAGCGGGTGTCTTCAAGGAGGCGCGTTGCGTCTCGGCTGGGACCTGCCGGATCCGGCGAGGCCGCTGATCGCCGTGAGCGACACGCCGCCGCCGCAAGATCCTCCTGCCATCGCGGCACCCGTCGCGGCCCCCACTTCGGTCCCTACGTCGCTCGCGATCTCGTGCAAGGTGAGCGGCGCTTGGAAGCCATTCGAGGGTGCGCTCTTCCGCCACACCAAGAGCGAAACGGCCCTCGACGGTGACGTTCGCTTCGTGGAGCTGCGCACGTGGTCCTCGAAAAGGCTCTCTCCACCCGGGATGCTGATGGATGTCTACGAGGACTACGCCTACGCGGTCACGGTACTGCGCGGCGCGGCGCCCTCGAAAGTCGTCCCGCTGTTGCCCAAGGGCGGCATGGGCACGTCGACGACTCCGTTCGCCACGCCGGGCGATACCGTGTGGAAGCATATCCATATTGACCGAATCGACGTGACGGGAGTGCTGTCGCTGCGCTTGTCGGAGACGGGCGGTGACGGCGACGCGGCGGGAGCGGTGACCGGTACGCTCGTCTGGTACGGCGCTGTCTCCGGGAAGCGTCAGCAGGTGAAGCTGCCGCCGATGAAGCCGTTCCGTGTCCGCGGCGCGCGCGACCAGATGGTGCTCGCCATCGTCGATGGCGGCGCGCTGTTCTTCAGCGGGCAACCCGATGCGCCGATGCAGTACGTCCGCGATGGCGGCGCGATCGTGGCGATCCCGCCGCCGCCGATCCTCGAGGACGTGCCGGTCCGCGGGATCGTGAAATCCGGGGACCGGATCGTCATCGCCCAGTGGAAGGAGCACGAAGTCGCGCTCACGTCGACGACGAACGGCGGCAAGAAGTGGTCGAGCGTCATCTGGTCCCTGGGGACCGACGCGACGCTCGAGACCATGGACGGAGAGCCCGCGCTCTTGTTGCCTGACGATGCCATCATGCCGTTCACCGAAGTCGGCACGGATCCGCCCGCGTTGCTGATGACGGGTAGATCCGCGCTCGTCTCGCCGAAAGGTCTGGTGCCGTGCCCGACCGACGCGCGCGGCGCGCATCGCCCCGTGAGCGGAGACGGGATCAACGTCGTCCTCGAGGTCGGCGGCGTGAGGACCGAAATCGGCAACGACGGTGTGAGCGGTGTCGTGCGATTGCGCCGCGACGGCACGACGTGCGCCGACTCCATAGCGGCCGACAAGACGATCGAGGGGGGCCCACGGTACTTGCTGCTCCTCACGCCTCGCGATTCGACGCACGCCTGGGTGAGTCGCGAGAGCGAGGGCAAAGCTCAGCTCGCCCCTGCGTCGTGCGTCCTGCCGTGAGCGCTACGCCGCGCTCTGCTCGCGCGCGGGTGAGGAGGGTTTCACGCGCGCGTCGCGCGCTCGATGTGCGCCGCGATCGCCGTGTTCACGACGTCCGCGTGGCTGATCGGCGCCATGTGCCCGAGCCCTTCGAAGACGTGCCGCCGCGCGTTCGGCATCGCGGACTCGAGACGCTCGAGCACGCGGCCGGCAGGCAGCGGAGACCGCGCACCTCCGAGGAGCAACGTCGGCATCGAGAGCGTGCGATACGATTCGAGCAGAGTCGTGTCGACCATCAGCGACGCGACCTCCTGGAAGATCTTCCACCCGGTGTTGCGGAACGCGTCGCGTCCTTCGGGGGCGAGGGACGCGTACGCGCCGCGGCCGTTCCACCAGTCGACGAAGGAGCCGATCCACGCCTCGTCGATGCGGTTCGGCGCGCCGAGATCGTAGGTCAGCGCGATCCCCTCGAACGCCGCGTAGGCGTCGGCGTCGCGTTCGCGATCGAGCACGCCGAACGACACCGGTTCGTAGAGCGCGAGCGAGCGCACGTCGGCCGGACGCGCGAGCGCGAGCTTCAGCGCGAGGAAGCCGCCGTAGGAATGGCCGACGAGGTGGGCGGGCTCGCCGACGTCGTCCATCAGCGCGGAGAGCAGCTCGAGGTCGCGGTCGAGGTGGAACGGCTCGCCGACCTCCCATGCGGTCGACGCGCCGTACCCGAGGAGGTCGGGCACGAGCACACGGTGAGACGGCGCGAGACGATCGCGGAGGCGGCGCCACTGCCTGCGAGAGAGGCCGCCGCTGTGGATCGCGAGCACGGGGGTGCCGGTGCCGACGCGCTCGTAGGCGATGCGGAGACCCTCGAGCTCGGCGAACGAGATCTCGACGGCGGGGTTGGTCACCGTCACTGCTGGACGATGACGGTCGGGGCGCGCGCGACCTGCGGCTTCGGCCCGAGGTCGATGATCCCGACGGCGTGGAGCACGCGCATCACCTGATAGGTCGGATCGAGCTCGAACGGACGCGCCGCGAAGTTCGGACTCATGCCGTACTTGTGGTGGTTGTTCTGGAAGAGCTCGCCCATCGTGACGAAGTCGAAGGGCAGGGTGTTGCGGGAGTCGTCGCCGTTGTCGAAGTTCTTGTACCCGTAGCGGTGGCCGCACCAGTTGACGATCGCGCCGTGGATCGGGCCCATCATCCAGTGGATCGGCACGATGAGGAGCTGCCACCACGCGGTCGCGAACGCGATGTAGAACCCGAAGTAGAGCGCGCCGAACGCGATGCGCATGAACCAGCTCTGCGAGAGGCGATCGAGCGCCTTCCACTCGGGGTAGCCGCCGTCGAACTTCGCCTCCGGCTCGACCTCGCGGTGGGAGAGCCCGTGATACGTCTGCCGCGTCGCCCACATCATGGCCGCGACGCCGCTGTGGTTGTTCGGCGAGTGGGGATCCTTCGGCGTATCGCTGTACGCGTGGTGCATCCGGTGGAGCACGGCGTACGCGCGCGGCACGAGGAACGACGGCCCCATGAACAGGTAGGCCGCGACGTACATCACGCGCTCCCACGCCTTCGACATCGTGAACATGCGGTGGGCCGCATACCGATGGAGGAAGAAGGTCTGGAAGAAGATCGACAGCGTCCAGTGCGTCACGACGAACAGGGCGATCGCCAACATGGACGACGACGTTAGGAAGGCGCTTGCCGCGGCGCATCGTGCCTGCGTCATCCTTCCGTCATGCGCCGTGCTCCAGCGCATCTCTCGCACGTCCGCAGGTGCGTAAGGACGGTCGCACCCGCTTCGTCTACCGTCATGGTCCGTGGCAGAGCGCGCGTCCGAGATTGTGGCCGAGGTCTTCCGGCGGGTGCTCATCCCAGCCGTGACCGGTGGCGAGCTCGCGATCGAGAAGCCGTTCGGGTTCGCGCGCGCGCGAGCCGCGGGCGAAGCGGTGGGGTTCGACGAGGCGGATCTCGAGATGGGGCCTGACCGCCAGGAAGTCGAGCGCGATGCCGGTGCGGTGACGCTCGATCGGGGCGAGGAAGCGCTGCTGCGCAGGCTGCGCAGGTTGTGCGGCGCGGACGTGCCGACCGTCGTCCCGCGCATCGAAGGTGGGACGGTCATGGCCGCCGCGCTGATCCACGACGTGATCGCCGCCTTCCATCCCGAGCTGCCGGGCGCGTTTCGTCGCGACGCCGCGAACAAGCTGCTCGATGCGACTGCGCGCGCGTTCGCGAACATCGATCCGCCGGCGACGGTGCGCGGCGCGCTCCTTCGTCACGCGTGGCTCGGCGAGCTGCCGCGGTTCCAGCTCGTGCGCACCGAGCTGAAGTGGTGGGTCGGAGGCGCGAGCTTCGTCGGCCGCGCTCCGCCGTCGAGGCTCCTCGCGTGGCCCGATCTCCGGCGTGTCCGACGCGACGAGCGCAGCGCCGAGATTCTGCGCCTCCCCGAGCTCTTCGCCGATCGCTCCGACGTGAGCTCGCTCGCCGAGCTGCACGCGCGCGCGATGGCGGGCTTCTTCGCCGCCTCGCCGTTCACCGATCTCGCGTACGCCGGACGTCTCGCGCCGCCGTTCTCCTGGACGCCGCTCCTCGCGAAGATCGTCGCCACCCCGGCCTCCGCGCGCCTGGCGCGACGCGCGATCGGCCTCGGCGAAGAGGGCGGCAAGTACGCGCGTGAGGTCCTCGCGGGTGCGGGTGAGGCTGCATCGGGCCTCTTGTGACATTCCCCTCCTGACCGCGCGCGGGTATCGACCCATCGACCCATCGACCCATCGACCTGTCTCGGAGGCCGTGCATGTCCGATCCGCAGTTCCCCGCCATCGACGTTCCCGGAGAGGGCCAGCTCTACGCGCGGCTCCACACCAACCTCGGCGCAGTCGTGCTCCGCCTCCACGAGGACAAGGCGCCGAAGACGGTCGCCAACTTCGTCGGCCTCGCGATGGGGACGATCGACTGGGTCGATCCGGTGACGCGCAAGTCGGGCAAGGGCACCTCTATGTTCGAGGGCGTGAAGTTCCACCGCATCATCCCCGGGTTCATGATCCAGTGCGGCGATCCGCGCTCGAAGCACGCGCCCACGGCCGACAACCGCTGGGGCACCGGCGGACCGGGATATCGCTTCGCCGACGAGTTCCACCCCGACCTCCGTCACGACGGACCCGGCGTGCTCTCGATGGCGAACTCCGGGCCCGGCACCAACGGCTCGCAGTGGTTCATCACCGAAGGCCCGACGCCGCACCTCGATCGCAAGCACTCGGTCTTCGGCAAGGTCGTCGCCGGCATGGACGCGGTGAAGAAGATCGCCGGTGCGGCGCGCGGCGCGCAGGATCGTCCGAACGACGACATCGTGATCCAGAAGGTCGAGATCTTCCGCTCCTCCGCCGCGCCGACCTCCTGATGCGATTCGCGCTCGCGCTGGTGCTGACGACGTGCGGGACGGTGGCGTGCGGAAGTCCGCCGGCCCCTCTGCCGCCGCCTGCGCCCGCGCCGAAGCCGGTCGCCTCTGCGGCGCCAGACGACCAGTCGGGCTTCGTCGGGAAGGAGTTCTCGCTCCATCGGAGCGATCGCTTCGGGATCTCGATCCCGCTCCCCGACAAGCCCGCGTGGACGATCGTCGATCGCGACGATCAGAACGGCGGCTGGATCGTCGCGACCCACGGCTCGCCCACGAACCCGAGCACCAAGCTGCGCGCGCGTCGCTTCGACGAGACGTCGCTCGTCGGTCGTCGCGAGTGCGAGCTCCGCGCGCAGCTCGTGGGCGAGCTCCCGAAGGAGCAGGCGATCGAGCAGGGGAAGATGCAGGTGCTCTCGGACGAGCCGATCCATCGCCCAGCCGGGTGGGACGGTCGTCGACTCGTCGCGTTCGAGGTGCGCCCGGGCGGCGGGCTCACCGGACACGTCTGGCTCGTGAGCGGCAAGCACCATTGGTGTCTCGTGGTGCACGTGACCGCCGAGGTGAAGAGCGACACCGAGGCCGACGCGCTCGCCGATCGTCTCGAGCTCTTCGCGTCGCGCACGATCGGCGGAGTCACGGCCGACCGCGCGAAGGAGCCCGATCTCCCCATCCCCGACCTCCCGATGCCGAAGAGCCCGACGCATTGAGCGCCGCGAGCGTGCGCACGACGCGAGCTTACCGGACCGTCCGCGTTCCGCCCGTGACGGCGGACATTTGCGCCGATGTAGGTTGTTGGCTATCAAGTGCCTCCCCGCTTCATCCAGCGAGGGGAAGGGCCAACGCGTTGGAAGCTTCCGTCATCCTCTACGGCGAACGTCGTCGTAGCGAGCGCCGTCGAGCACTGTTTCCCGTCGAGATCCACCACGACGAGGGCAAGCCGGTCATGGCCCTGCTCCGCGAGGTGAGCCACCACGGAGCGCAGATCCTGACGCGCGTTCCCGTCGCGCTCGGCGCGCAGATCGCCGTGATGCTCTACGTCGACGATCCGCGTCACGCGTACCCCGCGACGGGCAAGGTCGTGCGCGCGAGCCGCCACTCCGAGCCCGGCCTCTGGGCGTACGTGATCGCGATCGCGTTCGACGTGCCGATCAAGGCCCTCGAGGCCGAGGTCGCCGCGGTCTCCGAGCGTCAGCGCGAAGTCGGTCTGACCTGAACCACGCGTCCGATCACTCGGACGCGTTCGTGTCGCGAGGGCCGGTGTCGCCCGTGGTGCACGGCCGCTTCACGACGTTCCACTTCGCGTTCGTGCACGTCGCGAACGTCCCCGCGTTCGGACCGCAGTCGATCGGGTACTCACAGAGCTGCCCCGGGCTGTCGCACGGCGCCTGATCGTCGGGCGCGCTCACCGGGCACGCCTTTGTGTCGCCCGTGGGCGAGGTGACCTCGGACGCGCCGCGCGTGTCGCTCGCCGAGCTCGTGTCGGTGGCCGTCGACGCGTCGGTATCGGTGACCGGCCCCGGGCTCGACTCGGACGAGCAGGCAGAGACGCAGAGAGCGAGGAGGAGCGCTGCACGGTGCATGCGCCGAAGCATAGCGCCCGCCCACGCGCGGCTGAGCTCGGGCAGAAGGAGGTCTTGCGAGGCCGTGACCGGGAGGGTAGGATGCGCGCCCCTTCACAAGAGGGGGTTCGGGGCGTAGCGCAGCCTGGTTAGCGCACTTGACTGGGGGTCAAGGGGTCGCTGGTTCGAATC
>JBKJQC010000755.1:0-7734 GCA_046593995.1 Polyangiales bacterium | reverse complement strand
GTATCGGTCGCAGTGTCCCGCACGTCGGGTGATGCGTCGACGGCCGCATCGCCGGAGGCGTCGACGGTCGCATCGCCGCCGCTGCCGAGGAGACCGAGGTGGTCGACACGAAGACCGATGCCGGCGAGGACGGAACCACCGACGACACGCTCGACATCGACACCACGCTCCTCGACAGCGGCGGCGATGCGACCGTCGACGCCTCCGGCGATGCGGCCGTCGACGCATCACCCGACGTGCGGGACACTGCGACCGATACGCGTGACGCCGCGGACACGGCGCCCGTCTACGTCTACCTCGTCGGCTTCGGCAACACGTGGAAGTACCGCGACGACAACAACGTCCCGGGCACCACCTGGACGGGCGGCGGCGCCTACGACGACACGAACTGGAAGTCGGGCCCGGCGCCGCTCGGCTACGGCAACAACAACGAAGCGACCGTGGTCGGGTACGGCGGAGATGCCGGCGCGAAGTACACGACGACGTGGTTCCGCAAGTCGACGAACGTCGCGGACGAGACGAAGTACGACCAGCTCCGAGTGCGGCTGCGACGCGACGACGGCGCGGTCGTCTACCTCAACGGCGTCGAGATCGCCCGTTCGAACATGCCGAGCGGCACGATCACCGCGACGACCTACTCGTCGAGCACGATCAACGACGAGAGCATCATCTACCAGTACACCGTGAGCGTCGCCCCGCTGAAGACGGGGACCAACGTGCTCGCCGTCGAGATCCACCAGTCCAGCGGGACGTCGTCGGACATCTACTTCGACATCGAGCTCACGGCCCGCCTCGCCCCCTGACGCTGCGCGCTCACACGAGCCGGTAGCCAAGCGCTGTCGCGGCAGCGCTCAACCGTCGCAGGAGCGCAGGGTCAGAGAGCGCTCGGTGGAACATTGGCGCGAGCGGCAGCGCCGACCGCGCGCGCTCGTAGAGCGCGAAGGACGGCTTGTTCGCGTGCATCGACGAGCCGTAGACGAGCCCCTCGACGTGCGGATACGTAGCGTAGATCGCGCGTGACCAGCCCCGCGCCTTCGGGCGTGGCCCCGAGTTGATCGCCATCGACGCTCCTGCCCTGGTGGGCCACGTCCCCATCAGATCCAGCAGCAGGACATCACGCGTGACCTCGAAGCCGACGAGCCACGGCGCGTTGCCGATGCGATCGACCACGCGCGTTGCCTGGAAGACCTCGGCGAGGCAGGTGACCGGGTCCCGCGCTGCGTAGATGATGCCCTTGGCCTGCAGGCTTGCCGGCGGGTCGTGGTGGTCGAAGCGCGCGTTCGTCGGGCCGAAATGTCGGTAGCCGTTCCACGCGACTGGGTATGCGCCTCCGCCGAAATAGACACGGAACAACTGCGTGCCTGCGCGGAGCGTCGCGGGCGCGATGGGGGTTGTGAGCGGGCTCGGCGGGCTCGGGAGCTTCGCCATCGGCGGATCAGATCTCCGTCGCGAGGTTCGCGACCTCCTCGACAGAGTGTCCTGCGGCAAGCCACGCGATCGGCGAGACCGGACGTTCGTCCGTGGCGAGCACGAGATCCTGGTGCGGCGACGTCAGCCAGCTTTTCACGGCGAGGGGATGAGCGTCGGGGCGGATGTGCGGCAACACCTTGCCGATCCCGCGCACGAGCCTCCGCTTGCTTGCGAACTGGAACTTGGGGATGCGCCAGTCGCGCCCTTCCTTGAGGCCATAGAGAGTGCGCTCGGCCGACGAGAGGCGCTGCCGAAGTCGGCTCGTGCCGACGCCGAGCGCCGCCGCCGCCTCAGCCAGTGAGAGGCTCTCGCGCAGCATGATCTCCAGATCGATGCGCGAACGTTCGACGGCGGTGACCACGTCCGACGGGCTGTCGACGAATCCCGCCTCGTCGAGCAGACGGGCCTCGGCCGCGCTGAGTGAGGGTGCAGCCGGGCCAGGCGGCGAAGCAGCGATCTGCTCGACCGCAGCTTCCGCGCCTGCGAGGCGCAGCCGCAGCTCCCGCAGGTCGATCGACCGTCCACGCACACGCGAACGGCTGACGATGGCGCGCTGGCCGACGACGACCACCACGACCACCTCGTCTCGGCCGCCGACGTTGGCGCTCTCGGCGAGGCTCACCTCGACAGGCTTCGTGCTGTGCGGGGCGCGTCGGACAGCCGCTTGTATGGCGCCCGCCGCACGGCGCCCGACGTGACTGCGGAGCTTAGCCACTTCAGTCGTCATGGAGGAGCCTTCCCGCGGAGTCTAGCGTGAGGTAGATTCGTTAGCTTCCGTTAGGATAACGCTGCGAGGCGCGCTGCGCAACCTCAGCCAGCACGCACCGAAATCTGGCGCGAGCCGACGCCGCGTGCGTCACGGCAGGCAAGACGAGCAACGATCGGCAGACTCACAGACCTCCGCGAGCCTCCGCGCCTCCGTGCCTCCGTGGTGATCTCGAGTCTTCGGCAGCAACACGGGAACGGGAAACCTCGAGCGTCGAGGCGACAGCGGAACGATCGGCAGATCGCTCGACCTCCCTCTCGCCTCCTCTTCTCCCCGACTCTCTGTGAATCTCGGGACTGCGACAAGAGGTCAGCGGACAAAAACACGAAGGCCCACTCGCGTGGGCCTTCGATCCGTTCAGTCGCCGATCACTTCTTCGGCGGCGTCGCCGGCTTGGCGGGAGCAGCTCCCGGCTTCGCCGGCGCGTCGCCCGGCTTGGCCGTCGGCACGATGTGGAACTCGACGCGGCGGTTGTTCGCGCGCCCTTCGTCGGTGTCGTTCGTGTCGATCGGGTTGTCCTGGCCATAGCCCTCGGCGAAGAGGCGCTTCTTGTCGACGCCCTTCTTCACGAGCGCGTTCACGACCGACTGTGCACGGCTCTTGGAGAGCGTCTTGTTCGCTCCCTTCTGACCCTTGTTGTCCGTGTGCCCTTCGACGCGGACCTTGGTGATCTCGGGGTGATCCACGAGGACCGTGGCGATCTTTCCGATGAGCTCGTCAGACTCTTTCTCGATGACGGCGCTCCCGGTCTTGAACTTCACCTTCTCCCAGATCTTGATCTGGTCGCCGACGACGGCGACCGTCGGGCAGCCGTTCTTCTTCGGGTCGGCGTTCGCCGGGCCGGGCACCTCGGGGCAGGCGTCCTGCGTGTCGAGGATGCCGTCGCCGTCCTTGTCGGACGGGCAGCCGTTCTTCTTCGGATCCTCGTGCTTGATGCCGGGGACGTCGATGCAGGCGTCATCCGCGTCGAGGATGCCGTCGTCGTCCTTGTCGGGCGGGCAGCCGTTCTTCTTCGGATCGTCGCTCTTGATGCCGGCGGTGTTCGGGCAAGCGTCGTCCGCGTCGTAGATGCCGTCGCCGTCCTTGTCGGGCGGGCAGCCGTTCTTCGAGGGGTCGTCCTGCTTGATGCCGGGGATGTCCTTGCAGGCGTCGTCCTTGTCGAGGATGCCGTCCTTGTCGGTGTCGACCGGCGCGGGCGGGGGGGGCGGGGCCACCACGACGGGGGCCGCCTCTTCGCTGATGGCGGGGATCCACTCGATCGAGGCGAGCACCCGCACCTGCGGGGTGCCGTAGCCGCGCGTGAGGCCGGAGCCGGCGCCGACGCCGAAGCGGAAGTCGCCCGCGGTGTAGTGCATACCGCCGACGAGCTCGAGGGGCGTGGTCGCGCGCTTGAACGCGACGCTGTCGCCGTTCGTGTCGCTCGCGACGACCGTGGAGCCCCAGAGCTCGGGGCCGATGAGGAGCTTCTTGTCGACCAAGCGGAGACCGGCGGCGAGCTGGAAGCTCAGCTCGGTGCCGACCGGCGAGTTCACGAACTGCCTGTCCGCGAAGCGGAGGTTCGGACCGACGCGCGCGCTGTAGGCGAGGCTCGAGATGTCCCCCGCGAACACGAAGTGCGGGAGCAGTCGCACCGAGCCGTCGCTCGTGTACTTCGCGCTGTCGCCGGTCGGGAGGAAGGCCCACACGCCGAGGCCGACGGTGATCGGATCGCCGTACATGCCGATCAGGCGCGCGGTCGCTCCGAGCCGGAGGTCGCCGACCGCGGTGCCCGAGGCACCCGGGATCGGCCCGACACCCTGCACCGATGCCGCGGTGCCCTGTTGGTAGACCGCGACCGGGAGGTTGAAGCCGAAGCGAATGCGCTCGGAGAGCACGAACGCGGCGCCGATGTGGACGAACACCTGGTTCTGCACGAGCGCGGTTCGCTCGCTGCCATCGGGGTTGTAGACGACGAGCGGCTTGTGCCCCCAGTCGAACGTCGCGCCGATCGCCGGGCGGGCCTTCCCACGGAAGTCCATGGTGTCCGCGGCGAACCACTCGCTTCCCCTTTCGGCAGGCTCGAAGCGGTTGAGGGAGAAGCCCTGCGTCGGCTCGGTCTGAGCGCGGGCGTCGTCAGCGGTGAAGAGCGTCGCTGCAGCGGCGCCCCCGGCGAGGAGGAAGAGAAAGCGCGATCGCATGGCGCGCGATGTTAGGACAACGCGGCTGCCGGAGTCAGCTTCTCGGCAAAGCCAAACCATGAATCTCGGAGCGGGAACCGCTCGCGTCGTCCTCAGTTCCCGACTTTGACCGTGCCGCTGCCCTTGCCGCTCTTGTCCTTCGGGTCGACGGGATGCGCCAGATCGAACGGGGGCGGCGTGTTCGGATCGCAGTTCGGCCCGAAGCCATCGGCGTTGAACTTGTAGGTCAGCTTCCCGCTGCCCTTCTCGTGCTTCGCCTCGATGGTGACCTCGTGCTCGCCTGCGCGCGAGGGCGTGCAGTACGAGAGGAGATAGTAGCGCTGGGTCATCCCCTCGATCTTCGTCGCGATCTCGTCGAAGGCCTGCGAGGTCTTCCCCTCGTCGGACTCCTTGACCGTTCCGCTCTTGCCGATCTCTTCGAGCTTCGAGTCCTTCATCTCGGCGCCGACGCCGATCGCGTAGATGTCGAAGTCCTTGTACTTGGGATCTTCCATCTGCTTCATCATCTCGGCGCGCGGGACGCGGTTCGCGCGATCGGTGCCGTCGGTGAAGACGACGAGCGTCCCGAACTTGAGCGGCTTCGGCTCGGCGTCGAGCGCCTTCCGCAGCGTCTTGAGGCCCTCGATGACCGCGCCGTGCAGGTTGGTCGACGGATCCTTCGCCTTGAAGCTCTCGAGCTTCGAGAGGCCGGCGGCGGCGCCGCTGCCGGAGTCCGTGAAGGGGACGATGCCCGTGAGCTCGGTGGACCCGTCGAACGCAGCGACGGCGACCTTCTGGTACTTGCCGACCTTCTCGGTGAACTTGGTGGCCGCGGCGATGACCTCCGGGGCCTTCTTCGCCTCGGTGATCGAGCCGGACATGTCGACGAGAAGCAGCGTGTAGTGCGCGGCCGCGACCGTCGGGTTGAGGATGGTCTGCTTGCTCTCGAACTCGCTGACCTTCTGGCCATCCTCGTAGATGACGAACTTGTCGGCGGTGAGGCCGGGGACCGGCTGGCCGTCGCTCGTGTCGACGGCGAAGTACACCGCGACGTTGCTCGGCTTGGCCGCGCTCTGGTTCACGAGCTTCAGCTTGAGGCCACCGCCGCAGGCGACGAGGACGAGGGTCGAGAGGAAGAGCGCCTTTGCGTGACGCGCGAGAGACCAGTTCGAAGCGATGGGGCGCATGGTAGCGCGCATGGTAGCGAAACCGCGCCGCCCGCGCGTGCAGTCGATAGGCCTCAGTCTCGGTCTACGGTCCACGGTCTGCGGGCGAACCGGAGAGCGGGGCCAGAGCGTGTGCTCGTGTCGCAGTCACCGGTCCGCTCGCGCCGCAACGCCGGTTCCCTCGGACCGTAGACCGTAGACCGCAGACCGGGTACGCACGTCGACCGCTGTGAGCACCCCCTCGGAAAACGAGCCTGAAATTCCCGCGACGGTGCGCGACGAAGAGAAGGTGCTGGATCGAGTCCTCACCTCGCTGCGCGCGCGCACGCACAAGGTGGAGAGGCGCAACTACGACGCCGAGTTGATCAACCTCCGCGATCAGCTCGCCGAGGCGCGCCTCGAAGACGCGCCGCCGCTCCTCGAGCAGATGGAGCGACTGCAGGCCGTCGCAGCGCGCCGCCAAGAGGTGCCGGACGTCACGATCGACATCAAGGCGCCGTACTTCGCGCACCTGCGTCTCCGCGAGAACGGCAAGCTGCGCGACGTGTGCCTCGGTCGCGGGACGTACATCGACTCGGAGCACGCGGTCCGCGTCGTCGACTGGCGGAACGCGCCCGTCAGTCGGATCTACTACCGCTACCAAGAGGGCGAGTCGTACGAAGAGTCGTTCGGCGATCGCGAGGTCGAGGGCGAGGTCCTGGTCCGGCGCGACGTGACGATCGTCGAGAGCAAGCTCCTGCGCATCGGCGCGTCCGACGCGACGTACGTCCTCGGGAAGAACGGCTGGCGCGTCCTCTCGCGTCGCGCGACGCAGCTCGCCGGAGGGCAGGGGACCGCGGTGCTCCCGTCGCCGGAGGGAGCGCGCGAGCGCGGCGTCCTCGGCAGCGGCATGGGCGAAGAGGGCATCGGCCGGCGGGATCGCTTCCTCCCCGAGATCGCCGCGCTCCTCGACCCGAATCAGTTCGAGGCGATCTCGCGCCCGGCGGCGGGTGTCGTCGTGATCCAAGGGGGCGCCGGCAGCGGCAAGACGACGATCGGTCTCCACCGCATCGCCTATCTCGCGTTCAACGCGCCGAAGCGCTTCACGCCGGACCGTGTGCTCTGCGTGGTGCCGAGCAAGGCGCTCGCGTCGTACACCGCGCGCGTCCTCCCTTCGCTCGACGTCCCGAATGTCCCGGTGGTCACCCTCGCGGACTGGCAGCGCGAGATGCGACTCCGCGCGTTGCCCTCGCTCCCCTCCCGCACCACCGACGAGACCCCGCCGGCGGCGATCAAGGTGAAGAAGCACCCCGCAGTGCTCGCCGCCTTCGAGGCGCGCGTCGACGCCCTCGTCGCCGACGTCGAGGCCGATCTGAAGAAGGTCTGCGCCGGCCTCCCACCCGAGCTCGCGAAGCCGGTGCTCACCGCGTGGAGCATGCTCGGTGCGAGCGCGCTCGCGGCGCGCGTCTCCGGGATGCGCAAGTGGCTCTCGGGGATGCTCGAGCTCCCGGGCCTGAAGCCGCCGCCTGCGTCGGGACCGCGCGTCGTGATCGATCACACGCTCGCGCGCCTCGCCCGCCGCGCGAAGGACGTCGTCACGGTGTGGGCCGACGTGCTGACCGACAAGGCGCTCCTGCACGCGATCGCCGCGGCGCCGTCACCGAATGGCCTCGCGCCCCTCACGCGCGCCGACGTCGAGGAGACGCATCGCTGGTGCACCCGCCGCTGCGACGCGGTGCTGCAGGCGCTCGGGGTCGGCGCGCCTACCTCCACGGCCGACGCCGACGAAGCAGCCGCGGCCGTGGCCGACGAGGCGCCCGCGAAGAAGCGCCGCTCCCAGGATGACGATCATCGTCCCGCCTACCGCGAGGACGACGCTTCCTCCGATGAGCGAGACGACGAGGAGCGCTTCCGCCCCAAGTCCGGCGTCGACGGGCGAGCGGTCGACGAAGAAGAAGAGCTCGGCCCCGCGCTCGACGCCGAGGACGACGCCATCTTCCTCCGCCTCCACCAACGGATGCGCGGTCCGCTCCGGGGCAGGGGGAAGAACCTGCTGTCTTACGAGCACGTCTTCGTCGACGAGGTGCAAGACTGCGCGTCGATCGACCTCAAGGTCCTCATCGAGTGCATGCACATCGTGAACAACGAGCGGTCGATGACGCTCGCCGGCGACGTCGCCCAGCGCCTCACGCTCGAC
>JBKJQC010000461.1:0-22302 GCA_046593995.1 Polyangiales bacterium | reverse complement strand
AGTCCGTTCCGCGTCCGAGGAGCGAGCCTAGGCGAGTGGATTGAACACGGAGGCACGGAGGCGCGGAGGTTCGAGCCGTCTGCCGGTCGTGACGTCTCCGTTTGCGAGGCTAGTGTCGCCTGCTAGGTGTCCCTGTTTTCCTCAGCGACGGCGACCTGGGTGCGAAGCCCGCGGCAGCACTGCCCGACCTCCGTGTGCCTGCGTGTCTCCGTGCCTCCGTGTTTTCTCGGGTCTCGAACCGCTTGTCGCGCTAGGCGCCGATGCCGTGCAGGAGGAACGCGGTCATCACGTATTCCTCGGCGGTCTTCTTGGGGCCGGCGCTGTTCGTGAGGAGGCGGTATGCGGCCTTGAGGCGGCGCTTCTTGTAGCTCGAGTAGAAGGCCTGCGGTCCGCCCATCGGGACCCAAGACTCCTTGTGGCGGCCGAGCACGCGGCGGGCGTCCTCGGTGCTCACCACGCTGACGGAGTTGTCGAGCAGGTGATCGCGGAGCTTCTGGATGTCTTCGTGCGAGATGCCGAAGAGGAACTCCTCGAAGGCTTGCGTCTGCTCTTCAGGGACGTCCTCGGTGAAGTAGTCGAGCGCGCGTCCGTCGCGGACCGTCTGGAGGAGAGAGAACAGCTCGTGCGTCCCGCGCATCGTCCCGAGCACGGGGCGCACCTTGTCGCGCGCGCACCAGATCGATTCGAGATACGGAGCGAAGTCGTCGATCTCGGTCGTGAGTCGCTCTTCCCAGATGCGGTGGAGCGAACGCGCGGCGGCGCGCTTGACGGTGTCCTCCGCCGTCGGATCGCTCACGATGGAGATGATCAGCTCCTCGCACAGCTTCGAGTGGATCGACTGGCCGAGCTCGTCCTGGACGCGGCACCGCAGGTTGCCGTCCGCGCCGACGCTGTCGAGCGCGTAGCCGAGCGCCTTGAAGAAATTGATCTTCGCGACGAGGTAGGCCTGGCCGAGGACGGCCTTCGTCGGGATGTGGAGATCGAAGTCGTAGTCGGGCACGCGGCAGAGGAGCTCGACGAGCGACTCGCCGGAGAACGAGGAGCGGGAGCCGCGGCCGGGGAGCGTCGACGCGATCGGCGGGCTGTCGCGGATGATCGCTGCTGCTTGCGTCAAGCGCTCGAGGTTGCGTCCGAGCGTCTCGGCCTCCTCGCGGTCGACCGACTCGATGGCGTGCATCGCCTCGGCGACGGCCGTCCGTTCGGCCTCGTCCAGGAAGAAAGAGACGTCTTGCGCCAGAGAAGACAGAGCGCGTGGAGCGTACCCGAGACCAGCGACCACGCACGTGGCTTCGTCCATGGTGTTCAATCCACTCGCTTAGGCTCGCTCCTCGGACGCGGAACGGACTACGCAAAGCCTCCGTCCGTCCGCGTTCACTCCGCGGCGCCCTTCCACGAGGCGCCCTTCCAGGAGAGCGGCTCGTCGAGGTCGTCCGTATCGATGGAGCAGGCGTCGGAGGTGCGCCTCATGCTCTTGTCACCGAGCATGATCGAGAGGAGCCGGCGGCCGCGCTGGAAGACCGTCTCCTCGACGTAGGGCACGCCGTGCCGCTCGCAGATGGCGCGCACCCGCGGCGCCGCTTGGCGGTACTTGCGGGGCGGCAGGTCGGGCCAGAGGTGGTGCTCGATCTGATAGTTCAGGAAGCCCTGGAGGAAGTCCGTCAGCGCGTTCGGGCTCGTGTAGTTCGCCGATCCGATGACCTGGCGGACGTAGAACTCGGACTTGTCGGCGGACTTCGTCTCGAAGCGATAGAGATCGTCACCGCTGTGGTTGGGCGCGATGATCCAGAACGTGTGTAGGTTCGTGAGGACCTCGGCGCCGAGGGAGTTCGCGAGCACGTTCGCCGCAGCCACCGGACCGAGCGGCAGAAAGGCGAGCGGCGCGGCCACGAAGCGGGTGAGCGCATAGGGGAGAATCGACCTCCAGAACGATCGTCCGTCGGCGGAGCGTGGGTCGAACGCGTACCCCGCGGAGAGCGGCACCTCGCGCACCGTCTCGCCGCGTCGAGCGCGCTTCTCGTTCTCCGAGCGGAGGTGCGTGAGGAAAGTGTTCGGCGCGTAGTAGCTCAGCTTCCACGTGCACGCGTAGAACCCGACCACCACCCACTTCAACGCGCGCGGGATGTCGGCGGTGCGAATGCCCTCGATGTTCTCCTCGAGGAGATCCGGGTCCTCGAGCTCGCCGGTGCGGTAGTGGTGGAGGACGTTGTGCTCGTACCCCCACGCCTCGGGGGTCATCCAATCGAGCCAGTCGACGAGCCGGCGAAACCCGCGCCCGAACGTCGTGCTCAGCGGCCCCTCCTTCGACGCGGGCACGAGGCGATCGAGCCCGCGGTGCGAGACGTGATGGCCGACGATCGTCCAGCGGGCCGTGGTGCCGAGCGAGATCAGACCGGCGGAGAGGGGATTGGGCGCGATCCACGCCGTCGCCCAGCCGGCGATCGAGCACGCGCGTCCCCACCGTTCCATCCGGCGGAAGTGCGCGAGATCCTCTTCGCCGAGATCGGCGTCGAGCTCCGCGCGGAGTGCGTTGATGTCACGCGCAAAGGCCGCACCGTCGAAACCCGGACGCATCCGCCGGAGGTGTAGCTGCTCCGTGAGGCGCGGTGCAAGCCGGCGGACCGGTGCAGAGCTGCGTCGCGCGGGTCGGCGCGAAAAAAAAACGCTTCTGACGCGGCGCCCCGTGGCGAGGGGCGTCGCGTCGCCAGCTGTTGTAACGCCAGCTCGTCTGCCTGGAAAACCAGCGCGTCGCGCGGTCGGCCGCGAACCGCGTGCTCTACGGCTCACGCGCCCTACGTGCGGCGCAGGCGGCGATCTGCACACGAAACGTCAACGCCCGAGCTTGTGATGGTGCGCCGGTGCACGAATAACAGGGCCGACCATGCACAACCGGATCACCTGTGCGTCTCTGGTGCTCACGGCTTTCGCCGCGCTCGCTGGATGTTCGATGGGCTCGATCAGCGGCAATGGGCCGTCGCACGAAAGCCCCACCACGCCTGCGGGCGGTGGCGAATCCTTCGCGCCCGCCAGCGACGAGCCGAGCGCCGTCCCCACGGACGAGCAGACCCACGATCCGACCGAGGAGGTTCTCGAAGGCGAGGACGGCGATGATCCGGTTCCCCATACCCCCCCCGCCGATGCGGGCCCGAGTGCGCCGCCCGCGAACCTCGACTCCGGTAGCACCGCGACGAACGACTCCGGAACGGCGGCGCCCCCGAGCGCCGACTCCGGCGCTGCGGATTCTGCTCGCGCGGACAGCGGCGCGGCGTGCGAAGATCCCTCGTCGTTGAAGCAGCTCGTGGGCTGTATCACCGATCGCATGCCGCGCGAGGGCTCCGACCGCTACGCGGTCCCGACGCCTGCTCTCCACGCGGCGTGGCGGAGCGTGATCCGCCAGATGCTCGCGGGCTCGTGCGCGACGATCGCGGTCCCGGCGGAGCTCAGCGGCATGCGTGTCGGTCCCTTCCGCGACCGCGAGAACGGTCGCACGTACTGCGTCCTGCAGGAGGTCGACGACAAGGACGGCGACGGCTACGTCGACCGAGGCTTCGGCACCTTCGTCGTCGATCCGGCGGCGGAGCGAGAGCTCGTGCACAGTGCGCCGCACCCCTTCACCGACGAGACGACCGAGCAGGAAGCGGTCGCCATCTTCCGCGAGACCCATTCGCGCGCGTTCCTCTTCACCGGCGTGCATCGTCGCGCGAGCACCAAGTCGAGCTCGTGTCAGCCCGCGTATCACCTATCGGACGCAGCCCACGAGGACACGCACCTATTCCACGCCGCGACGGCAGAGCTCGCGGCCTTTTACGGGACGACGCCGTGGACCGAGATCCAGTGGCACGGCATGTCGACCACCACCTGCGCGGGCGTGAACGCGTTCATGACCTACGGCGTCTCGACGTCGCCGGCAGCCGACTCGCAGCTCGTCGCGCTGCGGAACGCGATGCGCGCGGCGCACCCGGGCTGGGCGCTGCACGTGCCGGGTACCGCGGCGTGCTCGGTGGGCGGGACCAGCAACGTGCAGGGGCGCATGCTGAACCAGGTCGCCGCCGGCGAGGTCTGCGGCACGTCGACGAAGACGTCGTACGGTCGCTTCATCCACATCGAGCAGCAGCCCGAGTATCGCGATCCGAACGACTGGATCGCCGCCGTGAAGACGGCGTTCCCGGCGAAGTAATCGGCTGAAGTCGAGCCACCGCGCGGCCCTGGTCGCGCGGTGCGACCTTTTTGTGCGAAGCAGCGCGATGACGCGACGCAACAAGAACGCCTTGACGCGCACTTACCGAATGGTAAGTAGTCGCCATCCGAATGGTAGCGACCGCCGCCAACCCCGACGTTCGTGCGCATGCGCTTGCCACCGCGACGCGCTTGTTCGCGGCGCAAGGCTTCGAGGGGACGTCGCTCCAGGCGATCGCGGATGCGGTGGGCGTCACCAAGCAGGCGGTGCTCCATCACTTTCCCTCGAAGGAGCAGCTGCGCAAGGCTGTCCTCGATGCGATCCTCGCGCACTGGAACGACGCGCTCCCGCGGCTGCTCCTCGCGGCGAGCGCGAGCGAGGACCGCTTCCTCGCCGTCTTCGGTGAGCTGCAGCGCTTCTTCGCGTGCGACCCGGATCGTGCGTTGGTCGTGCTGCGCGAGGCGCTCGATCGGCCTGCCGAGATGCGCAAGCTCCTCCGCGGCCCGGTGCGGCCGTGGCTCTCCGCGGTCGCGGGGTACATCCGCACCGGCCAGGAGAACGGCCACCACTACGCCGACGTCGACGCCGAGGCCTACGTGGTCCACGTGCTGCAGCTGGTGATCGCCGCCGCGGCCTCCGCGAGCGTGAGCGCCGCGGTCCTCGACCCGAGCTCACATGGCGCGCCTACGAAAGACGCGCGCGCTCGTTACGACCGGGAGCTCGCACGCATCGCGCGCGCGAGCCTCTTCACGCCTCGAGTCCTGTCCCGCAAGTCACCGAAGCCCTCCGAGAAGGGCAAGAGGTAGTCCTCCATGGCGAGCTTCTTCAGCGACAACGACGACCTCCGTTTCTACTTCGAGAAGGGCATCGACTGGGCGCCGCTCGTCGAGGTCACCGAGTACGGCTACCGCACGAAGGACGGGTTCAAGGATCCGAAGGAAGCCATCGCCTTCTACCGCGAGGTCGCCGAGATGGTCGGCGAGCTCGTCGCGACGGAGATCGCGCCGCGCGCAGCAGCGGTCGATCGCGAGGACAACCACCTCGTCGACGGCGAGGCCGTCGAAGGTCCGGCGATGCAGGCGATCTTCGCCGCGATCAACGGCGCCGAGCTCCACAAGCTGTGCATCCCCCGCGAGCTCGGCGGGCTCAATGCGCCGCTCCTCCTCTACTTCCTCACCGCGGAGATGCTCGCGCGCGCGGACGTGTCGGTGATGACGCACCACTCGTTCCACGGCGGGATGGCGATGGCGATGCTCGTCTACTCGATCCACGAGGGCACGACCGAGTTCGACGTCGCCGACGCGAAGATCTCGAAGACGCGCTTCGCGAAGGAGATCGAGGAAATCGCGCGCGGTGCAGCGTGGGGCTGCATGGACATCACCGAGCCGAACGCCGGCAGCGACATGGCTGCCCTCCGCACGCGCGCCGAGCAGGACGAAAAGGGCGACTGGTTCATCACCGGCCAGAAGATCTTCATCACCTCCGGCCACGGGAAGTACCACTTCGTCATCGCGCGTACCGAGGACGCGAAGGATCCGAACGATCCGTTCGGCGGCCTCGGCGGGCTCTCGATGTTCCTGGTGAAGACCTACGACGAGAACACTTCTCCCTCGGGTGAGCGAACCCGCACGCGCCACGTCACGCTCGAGCGCATCGAGGAGAAGCTCGGTCATCACGGTTCGGTGACCGCGGCCCTGCAGTTCGACCGCGCACCCGCGCAGCTGATCGGGAAGCGCGGCGAGGGGTTCGAGTACATGCTCACCCTGATGAACAACGCCCGCCTGGGCGTCGGGTTCGAGGGGCTCGGTCTCGCCGAAGCGGCGCTGCGCATGGCCAAGGAGTACGCCGAGGGGCGCCGCTCGATGGGGAAGAGCATCGCGCGCCACGAGATGATCGCGGACTACCTCGACGAGATGGAAACCGACGTGCAGGGCATGCGCGCGCTCGCGGTCGCGGCGGCGATCGCCGAGGAGATGTCGCAGAAGCTGCAGCTCCTCGAGCGCTTCCTCCCGGACGCCTCACCCGAGGAGAAGGCGCGCGTGAAGCGCGAGCTCCCGAGGGCGCGCGCGCGCGCGCGTCGCCTCACGCCGCTCCTCAAGTACTTCACCTCCGAGAAGGCGGTCGAGATCGCGCGTCGCGCCGTGCAGATCCACGGTGGGGTCGGCTACACCTCGGACTATGGCGCCGAGAAGCTGCTCCGCGACGCGATGGTGCTCCCCATCTACGAGGGAACGAGCCAGATCCAGTCGCTCATGGCGATGAAGGACACGCTCATCGGGATCATCAAGCGCCCGCAGGAGTTCGTGACCAAGATCGGCCAGGCGCGCTGGCGCTCGGTGAGCGCGCGCGACCCTCTCGAGCGCCGCGTCGCGAAGATCCAGACGCTGTCGCTCTCCGTGCAGCAGCACCTCGTGACCCGCACGGCGACCGACAAGCTCAAGGGCCTCGCCGAGCTCCCGGTCGCGACCTGGCGCGACGCGTTGACCAAGGAGTGGGATCCGAAGCGCGACTTCGCGCTGGCGATGCTCCACGCCGAGCGCCTGACGCGCGTCCTCTCCGACGAGGCCGTGTGCGAGCTGCTGCTCGAGCAGGCGAAGGAGTTCCCCGAGCGCCGCGAGGTCCTCGAGCGCTACCTCGAGCGCGCGGAGCTCCGCTGCAAGGCGCTCCACGAAGAGATTACCACCACCGGCGAGCGCATCCTCCGCAAGCTCGGTCGTTCGGCCGTGGATGTCTCGCTCGCTGCAGCCGAGTGATCAGTCGTCAGTCGTCAGTCGTCAGTCGAGAGTCGAGAGTCGAAAGTCGAAAGTCGAAAGTCGCGAGCGTCTCCTTCCGCTTCGTCCCATTCTCGGACGACTGACGACTGACGACTGACGACTGACGACTTCTCCGGAGTGACAGCATCATGGCAGTATCTATCAAGCACGTCCTCTCGCAGGGCTCGGTCCTGCGCACGCTCTCCGGCGTGGCGCTCTCGGCGCTACGCAAGAATGGCAGCAATGGCAGCAACACCGCGGTCCCCGGGCCTTGGGTGGAGCAGATCGTCGCGCCGCTCCCCGAGGACCTCCTCCGCGACTATCTGCGGAACGTCGGCGCCGATCCGTCGTGGTATCGGGGCGCGGTCCCGCCGCACCTCTTCCCGCAGTGGGGCTTCCCGCTCGCGGCGAAGGGGCTCGCGACGCTGCCCTATCCGCTGGCGAAGGCGCTGAACGCCGGCTGCCGGATGGAGGTGCGCGGCAAGCTTCCCGCGAACCAGCCGCTGCTCGTGAAGGCGCGCCTCGAGAGCGTCGACGACGACGGGAAGCGCGCGCTGATCACGACGAAGATCGTCACCGGCACCAAGGAAGATCCGGAGATCGTGGTCTCCGAGCTGCGCGCCTTCGTGCCGCTGGCGAAGCCGGAGAAGAAGAATGGCGCGTCCCATCGAGTGCCGGCCGACGCGCGCGAGGTCGGGTTCCTGCGCATCGCGGGCGATGCCGGGCTCGACTTCGCGAAGCTGACCGGTGACTTCAATCCCATCCACTGGGTGCCCGCGTACGCGCGCGGCGCTGGGTTCCGCGGCGTGATCCTCCACGGGTTCGGCACCTTCGCGCGCGCGGTGTCCGCGCTCGATCGCGTGCTCTTCGCCGGCGATCCGACCCAGCTCGCCACGATCGACGTGCGCTTCACCAAGCCTCTCCTCTTGCCGGCCGAGGTCGGCGTCTATGTCGCCGCCCGCGAGCGCGGTCGTCTGTGGGTCGGCGACGCGCCCGGTGGCGGCGTGTACCTCGAGGGCACTTTCACCGCGCGGAACGATCGTCAGGAGATCTCGTCATGACCGACATGTTGCTCGAGCTCGGAAAGAACCCGCAGGCGCGCCGTGTGCTGAAGACGCTCGGCCTCCCCATCCCGCTCCCCGAGCCGCTGAAGCGGGATCTTCGCGCGATGACCGCGCGCCCGCTGCAGGACCGTAAGATCGTCGTCTCCGCCGCCGGCGGGACGGAGCTCCTCGCGATCGTCGCGGACACTCTCGCGAAAGCGGGTGCCGATCCTTTCGTGCCCGAGTCGCTCCGCGGCCCGTTCGCCGGTCCGGGCGAGACGTTCGGTCGTCCCGCGCGCGACGTCCCGACCGATGGGAAGATCGACGCGATCGTCTACGAGGCGTCGGCGATCCGCGATGCCGCCGGCCTCCGCGCGCTGCACGCGTTCTTCTCGCCGCTCGTCTCGCGCCTCTCGCGGTCGGGACGCATCGTCGTCATCGCGCGCCCGGGCACCGGCCTCGATGTCTCCGAAGCCGCCGCCCAGGGGGCGCTCGAGGGATTCGTCCGCAGCCTCGCGAAGGAGATCGGCAGGAACGGCGCGACCGCCAACCTCGTGGTCGTCGAGCGCGGCGCGGAGTCGCGCGTCGGTGCCGTGCTCTGCTTCGCCCTCTCGCCGAAGTCGGCCTTCGTCACCGCGCAGCCGATCGTCGTCTCGGCTCGTGCGAAGGCCATCGTCGAGCCGCCGGTGGTGCGCTCGCTCGAGAAGAAGGTCGCGCTCGTCACCGGCGCGGCGCGCGGCATCGGCGCCGCGACTGCGCGCGCGCTCGCGGCGGAAGGCGCGCACGTGATCTGCCTCGATCGCCCCGGCGACGAGCTTCCGACGTCCCAGCTCGCGCGTGAGCTCGGGGGCACACCGCTCCTCGTCGACATCGCGTCGCCGGAAGCGACGACCAAGATCCTCGACGTCGTCCGCGCCAAGGGCGGCCTCGACATCCTCGTGCAGAACGCGGGCGTCACCCGCGACAAGACGCTCGCCCGCATGAGCGCGGAGCAGTGGGACCAGGTCCTCGACATCAACCTCGGCGCCGTGATCCGCGTCACCGAGGCGCTGGCCGAGGAACCTGAGCAGCAGCTGAAGGAGGGCGGCCGTATCATCTGCCTCTCTTCGATCGCAGGCATCGCCGGCAACGTCGGACAGACGGCGTACGCAGCCTCGAAGTCCGGCATCATCGGCTTCGTCCGCGCGGCCTCCGAGCGCTACGCCGATCGCGGGATCACGGTGAACGCCGTCGCTCCGGGCTTCATCGAGACGCGCCTCACGGCGGCGATCCCCTTCGCCATCCGCGAGGTGGCGCGTCGCCTCTCTGCCCTCGGGCAGGGCGGTCTGCCGGAGGACGTCGCCGCGGCGATCACCTTCCTCGCGACGCCCGGCGCACAGGGCCTCACCGGCCGCACGCTCCGCGTGTGCGGCGGCGCCTTCGTCGGCGCCTGACCTCTCCGGACCCTGATTGAACACGGAGGCACGGAGGCGCGGAGGCGACGAGAGTGCTGCCGCGCGCAGGCGCGGTCCTCTCTCGAGCGCGCCGACGCCGATGCTGCGACGGCGGCGACGAGCCTGGTGAAACGATCGGTAGACCGCTTCGACCTCCGTGCCTCCGTGCCTCCGTGTTCAATCGGATCTCTTCCCGCATCTGTAGGAGTTTCCAATGGCCCAGCGAATCAGCAGACCCTCCGCCCGTGATGGCAAGCGACGTGCGGTGATCGTGTCCGGCGTGCGCACGCCCTTCTTGAAGGCGTTCACCGAGTTCACGAGGATGGACACCATCGCGCTCGGCGGCGCAGCGGTGCGCGGGCTCTTGCAGCGGAGCGGGATCGCGCATCGCGAGATCGAGTCGATCCTCTGGGGCGGCGTGATTCTCCCGGGCGCCGCGCCGAACGTGGCGCGCGAGATCGCGCTCGATCTGCGTCTCGATCCGGCGTGCGAGGGAATGACCGTCACGCGCGCGTGCGCTTCGGGTCTCCAGGCCGTCACGCTCGCCGCCGCCGCCATCGAGCGCGGCGAGGCCGACGTGATCATCGCCGGCGGCAGCGACTCGACGAGCAACGCCGAGATCAAGCTGCCGCAGAGGGTCGTGCACGCGATTGCGCCGCTCGCCCTCGGCGGCGGCAAGGCGTCTCCCGCGGACATCATGGGCGTGATCGCGCAGCTCGCGCCCTTCACGGACATCCTGCCGACCCGGCCGAAGATCGCCGAGCGCACGACCGGCGAGGTCATGGGTGAAGCCGCCGAGAAGATGGCGCGTCGCAACGAGATCTCACGTGAGGCGCAGGATACGTTCGCCGTGCGCTCGCATCATCGCGCCGCCGCGGCGATCGCGAGCGGTCGCTTCGACGACGAGGTGGTGGCGGTCCAGAACCCGGACGGCAAGTGGGTCCACGGCGACGGCCTCGTCCGCGCCGACACGTCGGTCGAGCGTCTCGCGAAGCTTCGCCCGGTGTTCGATCGCAACGGCACCATCACCGCCGGCTCCGCCTCGCCGCTCACCGACGGCGCGTCAGCCGTGCTCCTCATGAGCGAGGAGAGAGCGAAGTCGCTCGGCCTCACGCCGCTCGCCGCGTTCTCGTCCTGGGCGTACGTCGGCGTCGATCCCGCCGATCAGCTCCTGATGGGGCCGGCCTTGGCGATGCCGAAAGCGCTCGAGCGCGCAGGCCTCGACCTCGCGGACATCGATCTCGTCGACATGCACGAGGCCTTCGCCGCGCAGGTGCTCTCCGTCCTGAAGATGCTCGGGAGCAGCCACTTCGCAAAGGCACGCCTCGGTCGCGACAAGGCCGTCGGAGAGATCGATCCCGAGAAGCTCAACGTGCACGGCGGCTCGATCGCGCTCGGTCACCCCTTCGGCGCGACCGGCGCGCGCATGGTGACGACGATGGCCAACGAGCTCGCTCGCACCGGCAAGCGCACGGCGCTCCTCGGCATCTGCGCCGCGGGCGGGCTCGGCGCGGCGGCCGTCCTCGAACGCGTCTGATCGGCCCTCGGTCTGGACCATTGGCGGAAGACCTCGCACGATGCTCCACATGTCCCACGACACCGACGTCCTCGTGATCGGCGCGGGTCCGACCGGGCTGACCCTCGCGAGCGAGCTGCTGCGGCACGGCGTGCGCTGCCGGGTCATCGATCGACTCGCGGAGCCGGTCGTCTACTCCAAGGCCGCGATCGTCCACGCGCGCACGATGGAGGTGTTCGACGCGATGGGCGTCGTCGCGGCGATCCTGCCGCATACCAAGGCCGTGCACGGCATGAACGCCTTCTCCGAGGGCAAGCGCGTCATGCACGTGGCGTTCGACGATCTCGACTCGCCGTATCCGCACGTCTGGGGCATGTCGCAGCGCGACACCGAGGCCGTGCTCGCCAGGCACGTCGCGCGCATCACGGAGGGCTTCAGCGACCGCGGCATCGAGCGAGGCGTCGAGCTGCAGTCGTTCGTGCAGGGGGACGACGGCGTGCGCGCGAAGGTGACGTCACCCGACGGCGAGAGCGAGATCCATGCCCGCTATCTGGTCGGCGCCGACGGCTCGCACAGTCGCGTGCGCCACGCGCTCGACATCCCGTTCGAAGGCGCTGCGTACGAGGAGCGCATCATCCAGGCCGATCTCCGGGTCAGCTGGCCGATCGCGATGCACGACGACGAGATCAGCGCGTTCCTCCATCCCGACGGACCGCTCGCGTGCTTCCCGCTCTTCACCGACGGGCGCTACCGGCTCATCGCGTTCATGCCGCCGGGCGACGACCGCGAGCCGACGCTCGAGCTGTTCCAACAGATCGCGGAAGAGCGCTCGATGAAGGGCGTGAAGGTCAGCGATCCCGCCTGGATGGTGCCGTTCAGCATCCACTGCCGCATGGTGCCGCGCTACCGCGATCGTCGCGTCTTCCTCGCGGGCGACGCCGCGCACATCCACAGCCCGGCCGGCGGGCAGGGGATGAACACCGGCATCCAGGACGCGTTCAACCTCGCGTGGAAGCTCGCCTTGGTCGTGCGCGCGGCCGCCCGCCCGGACCTGCTCGACTCGTACGACGCCGAGCGCCGGCCGATCGCGCGCGCCACGCTCGACGCCACCGACGCAGCGACGAAGCGCGGAGCCGCCGCCGTCCGCCTCCGCCACCCGCTCGCCATCGGGCTGCGCAATCAGCTGATGTCCTTCGTATCGAGCGTCGAGCTGGTGCGCGAGAAGATGACCCAGACGTTGTCGATGCTCGGACTCGGCTACCCCGAGAGCCCCATCGTCCGTCAGGATCGTCCGTCCGCGTGGAGCGCCAACGTCGCCGGAGGAGACGGCGAGCATCCATCCCTCGTCGACTGGGCCGCGTTCGGCGACGGCCCGGCGCCGGGTGCCCGCGTCGCGCGCCTGTTCGAGCAGCGCCGCTCGCCGAAGCACTCGCTGCTCCTCTTCGATGGTGCCGGCGCGACCGCCGCCGGCTACGACAACCTCGATCGCATCGCGCGTCGCGTACGCACGCGCTACGGGCAGAATGTCGACGTGGCCGTGGTCCTACCCGGCGGGCGCAAGCCGAGCGGCTTCGCCTGGGACGGCGCGATCCTCGACGACGGCGACGGCACGCTCCACCAGTACTTCGGCGCACGCTCGGAGTGTCTGTATCTCGTCCGACCGGATGGATATGTAGGTTATCGATCGCAGCCGGCGGACGAGGGGAAGCTGCTCGCGTACCTCGAGGGGATCCTGGTCTGAGGCCCTGACACGGGGTCACGGACAGAACGTGACCTCGAAGCCCGTCTGCGAGGAGCACGTGTGGAGGCCGGCCGCGTCGTCGTACGAGTAGCTGTACGCGCTCGGGCACATCTCGCGCATCACCTTCACGTAGTCGGTGTGGACCACGCTGACGGGATCGGTCGTGCTGCTGCACGCCTCGGAGGTCAGGCACTTGTTGGCGAGGGTGCACTGTCCCGGGTTCTTCGCGGGATCGATGGGCGTCGGGCAGCACATGTGGAGGCCGGGATCGACGTCCTCGGGCTGACCGTGGCCCCACGGCGCGGGGTAGTTCCACTTCTTGCACGGCGCCATGCACGCGATCACTCTCCCGGTCGCGTCACGCACGCGCAGATCTTCGTTGGCGTACGCGGGGTAGCGTCCGCCGCCGCTCATGTCCTCGCCGGTGGGGCAGCGGTCGAGCGAGAGACCGGTGCAGTCCGAGCTGACGCAGCTCCCTTGCTCTGCGCCGGCGCCGCGCGGCGTGACCTTGAAGTTGAGCGTGTAGCCGTCGACCTGACTGAGGTTGTACCAAGTCTGTGCGGCCGCGCCCTTGGGAGCGAAGGTCGCTTCGAACTTCGAGTCGACGGGAGGCTGACAGCCGTTCGCAGGGCACGGCTTGCCGCCGCCTTCGCCGTTGTCGCCGATGCGGCACGCGTGTCCGGAGTCGTTGCAGCCCGTCTTCGGCCAGAATCGTGTCGCGCTCAGGCCGCCGTCGGGGATCTTGTAGTCGTACGACTGTCCCTTCGCGAGGCGCACGTTCTGAGGATCGGAGACGTTGTCCGAGTGCGCGATCCAGATCGGCTCCGCACAGTTGCTGGTGACGCGGAGACGCGTCGGAAGTGGGCCTCCGGCGCCCGGATTCGTGTCGCTTGGGGGAGCCGTGTCGACGCTCGACGCAGCGTCCGTCTTCGCATCCTCGCGCGCCGTGTCGGCAGCAGCATCGGGGGAAGGTTCGACACGCGCGGCATCGGGCGTGGGCTCTGCTCCATCGGCCCCGGCCGCATCGGGCGGGGCTTCATCCGTCGAAGGCGTCGCTTCGGGTTCACCGGTGCACGCCGAGGGGAGCACGAGGAAGATCGCAAGCAGGCCCGTCGCGGTTCGCATGGACGTGGCTGATTGCGAGCGATGTGCCAGCGAAGTTCGCGGGAAATCCGCGTGGATGTCGATCGCGCGATCCGGGTGTTGGGGAGTCGATTCGGCCGCCGTCACGGCGCCGTGACGTCAGGCAGCTCTGCCGACGACCTCGGTCCGCGCGGCGCGTGCGCCCACGAGCTCGTAGTCCGCTGCGTGCTCGGGGCGGAGCTCGCCGCTCTCGTCGACCATCCACGCGGGCGCGACCCGTCGCGGCACGCGGATCCGCTCCTCGACCTTCACCTCGGTGCCGACGATCCGGTCCCACAGCGGCGTCGTGACGCCGTGGTTCTGACGCGGCGTCTTGTGGTGGTGGAAGAGGTGGTGGCGGCGGAGCCAGCGCGAGTACCGGCCCTTCGGCGGATGCGTGTGGATGCGGCGGTGGAGGACCTCGTAGCCGAGGTACATCGAGCCGAGACCGAGCGCGAACGAGATCGCGCGACGCGGCCCGATGACCAGCGAGCCGAGCGTCGCGGTCACACCGGTGACGGCGGCCGCCGCGATCAGCTTCTGGCTGTCCGGCGCGAAGTACGCCGGATCGGTGTGGTGCGCGAGGTGCTCCTCGTTGAACGATGCAGCGAGACCGCCCGGCGTGAGCCACTGGGCGAGCCCCGTCGGTCGCGTGCGCTTCGGGCCGTGGCCGACGAAGCGGTGGATCGCGTACTCGCTCGCGCTCCACGTGAGCGCACCGGCGAGGAAGGCAAGGGGACGGATCATGTGCGGGCTCTCTTGTGGGAGGGATTGTCGGTCACGGTCTTGTCGAGAGCGCGGCGTGCGCGCGAGAGTGTGCCCGGCTCCGCGCCGAAGCCGCGGAGGAGCGAGCTCGATGCGTCGTCGCACAGCGCCTGGGCCGTCTTCGCGTGCGGCGCCAGACGACGGAGCTTCTCGAGCTGCGTGAGACCGTGCAGCGCCGCCCAGAGGACGAGGGTGCGATCGGCGCTCGCCCCCGCGGCGTCGAGGGCGCCCACGCTCGCGGCCTCGTCGAACATCGACTGGATGTCGGCGAGCAGAGCCCCGACGAGCGGTGCGGCGCGCGCGACCTCGTCGTCCCCGACCAGGCGTCGCGGATCCGAGAGCAGGATCGACACGAGACGGAAGTCGTCGCGATGGGTCGTGGGGAGCGCGACATAGGCCCGCGACACCGCGAGCAGCGGCACGAGCGCCGCGACGTCCGGCGCGAGCCGCCGCGTGCGTGCCGTCACCTCGACGCGCACCGCCGAGAAGTGCGTGTGGAGCGTCGACACGGCGCTCCGCTGGAGCGCCGCGATCATCGCGTCCTTCGAGGCGAAGTAACGGTAGATCGCCGTCGTCACGAGCCCGAGCTCCGCCGCGACCCGCTGCAGCGTCAGCGCCTCGAGCCCGTCGGCGACCACGAGCCGCCTCGCCGCGTCGAGAACGGCGTGCGTCTTGTCCTCTCGCCGACGAGCGTGCGGGACGAATTCGTGAACCACGTTCACAAAGTGAATCATGTTCACGAATCTGTCAAGGCGACGCGCTCGGCCCCGGCGGCAACGGCTTCGCGCTACACTACCGACGGACCAGCCCCGTCGCGCGCGCACTCGCGGACTCGTTCGCCGGAACCGCGCTCCGCCCACCGCTGCCACTGGCGCTCGAGATGCTGGTGGAGAACTTCTCGCTCCGCGACATCGAGTAGGTCAGGAGCCGAGGTGCCGCTACGGACCTTGTGGACGGCACTCCTTTCGCAAGCCCGTATCGCGGAGGTTCCCCATGCGGCTCGGCTGGTTGGCGATGGGCTCGTTCATCGTGCTCGCGGGCGTAGCTGGTTGCGGACGAGAGTCCCCGCCACGCGCGCCGACCTCGAGCGCGGCGGTGGTTGGTACCGTTCGGGTTCCTGCGGGAACGATGTTCACGGTGCGGATGGTCGACGCGCTCTCGACGGACTCCGCGGTCGCAGGCCGTACCTTCACGGCACGCCTGCGAGAACCGCTCTTCGCGCCGAACGGAGCGCCGATCGCGCCCGCCGGTGGCATCGTGACCGGACGTATCGTCGCCGTGCACCGCGGCGAACAGCCGCGTCTAGCGCTCTCGTTCGACACGCTCGAGACGTACGAAGGCGTGGTCGCGATCGACGTACGCTTGGACCCGCCGATGAGCACGCCGCTGATCCTCGGCCAGCAACGTCGGGCCGACGAATATGACGCGGACGTCGTCCTCCGCCCGATGCCGAGCGAAGCGAGCGGCGGTGGTCCTCGCGCGGAAGATACCCGAAGGGCGAGGGTGAACGTGGCGTCCGACATCGAGCTCGAGCTCGTCCTCACGAGCCCGCTGATCGTCGAGCGCACGAGATGAGCTCGCACCTCCGCCACAGCCTGCTCGGCGCGTGCGACGCCGCGATACTCGCTCACAACTGACGGGGGTGAGTTGCTAGAGTGGGTCGGTGCGCGAAGTCTCGTGCAAAGCCACCGGCACGATCATCGAGGTGCTCGACGACGCGGGGGTCGCGATCGACGCCAGTGTGGTCGGCCTTCGGACATCGGTCGCCGAGCTGCGGGATCCGTCCGCGCGGGTCGATTGGGACGTGTTCGCCGAGTGGCTCGCGCGCATCGAGCGCGTCTGCGGCGATCGGTTGCCCCCGGAGGAGATCGGCGCGCGCTTGCTCGCGGTGCCGTCGTTCGAGGTGCTTCGGCGCGCGGGGCAGCTGCTCGTCAGTCCGCGGCAACTCCACGAGTTCGCCACGCGCCTGATCGCTCCGGCTCTCTTCCCCAATGTGCTCGTGCGGAACGAGTGGCTGTCCTCCGGTCGCCTCGTCGTCACCGGCGAGCTGCTCAGCGGCTATCGCGAATCGCCGGCGTTCTTCCGTCTCTGCCATGGCAACGTCGCCATGGCGACGCGCGTGCTCGGTCTGCCGCCTTCCATCATCGAGGAGCAAGTGATCACCGGCCGGAGTGGGCGCATCGTGCTCCATCCGCCGCCTTCGCACACGCTCGCCGCACGAATCACGCGCAGCGTACGCGTGATGGTCTCGCTCGGTGAAGTCTGGCGTGGCGTGGCACGGCAGCAACACGAGCTCGAAGCGAGCCTCGCCGCGCTGCGTACGTCGAGGCACGAGCAGCAGATGTTGATCGAGCGCCTACCGGATGGCGTCATCATCCATCGCGATGGCATCGTGCGTTGGGCCAACACCGCCCTGCTCGAGATCCTCGGGGTGGGCAGCCAAGAGGACGTCGTCGGGCGCACGGTCCTGGAGCTCGCTCCGCCCGAAGACCGCGAGGCGATCGCGAAGGCGATGCGCAGCGCGGCGCCGAGCGAGGTGACGGAGGCGCGCATGGAATACCGGATGGTGCGACCCGACGGGACCCATCGTCGCGTGCAGGCGGGCACCACGCGGCTCATCGATTTCGAGGGAGCAAAGGCGCGCCTCACCATTCTCCGCGACGTGACCGAGCACCATCGACTCCGCGAGCACGCGGCGATCTCCGAGCGGCTCGCGTCGATTGGTTCCCTCGCCGCGGGCGTTGCCCACGAGATCAACAACCCGTTGGCGTACGTGCGTCTGAGCCTGGATCTCGTCGCGCGAGAGGTCGAAGCCCTCGACCCCACGAGAGAACGCGGCGAGCTCGACGCGTCGCTCGAGCGGGCGCGCGAGGGGACCGACCGCGTGCTCGCCATCGTGTGCGATTTGAAGTCGCTGTCGCGCGTGCACGACGATCCGATCGACGCGGTCGATTTGCCAGAGGTCCTCGACGCGACGCTCGCGCTCGCGGAGCCCGCCATCGACGCGCGCGTGAGGATCGAACGGAGCTACGGCCCGACGCCGCGGGCCCGCGGAGCACGAGGACGGCTCGGGCAGGTCTTCCTCAACCTGCTGACCAACGCGGCGGACGCGATCCAGGATGGGGGACCCACCGCGCAGGTCCTCCGCGTGTCGACGCACACCGACGAGACGGGCCGAGCCGTCGTCGAGATCACGGACAGCGGGGTCGGGATCCCGCCCCACGTCGTCCAGCGAGTGTTCGAACCGTTCTTCACGACGAAAGCGGCCGGCAAGGGCACGGGCCTCGGTCTGGCTATCTGTCACCGCCTGATCGCCGAGCTCGGCGGAGAGATCACGTTCTCTTCGAGACCGGGCGCGACAACCTTCCGGGTGGTGCTCCCGGCCGCGCCTGCGCAGCAGCTCGAGGCGCGCGATTCGCGCAACACGACGGCGGCTTCGCGAGCGCGCGGCCGCGTCCTCGTGGTCGACGATGAGCGAGCGTTGCTCGTAGCACTCGAGCGCATGCTCGGCGACGCGCACGAAATCGTCACGGCGACGGGAGGGCGGGAGGCGCTCGAGATCCTTCGCACGCAGCGCGTCGACGCCATTCTTGCCGATGTGGTGATGCCCGACATCACGGGCGTGGAGCTTTACGAGGCGATCCGCAGCCTCCGTCCCGGCCTCGAGCGGCGGATGGTGTTCATGACCGGAGGCGTGCTCACCCCCGACGTCGACACATTTCTCTCCGCCATCCCGAACCGCTGTCTGGACAAGCCTTTCAGGCGCGACGAGCTGTTCGCAGTGCTCGACGAGCTCGTCCTCGCATCCCGCTCTTCGCGCGGCGACGTTCGAGAGACCGAAAATGTCGCGCGCGGCCGCTGATGCGCCGGCCGATTCGCTAGAAGTGAAGCTCGGAGGCAGGGGGCCCGTCCATCCTCCATGCACGTGCGCAGTCGACTCCGACCCGGAGGAACGTTCGCCGCGGTGGTCCTCGTCACGCTCTCCTGTTCCCGACCGGCGGCCGAGGCCCCCGTCGGGGTCGCCAGCTCGGGCGCACGCGAGCTCCTCGGCGCGGATCCCCACTTCGCGTTCTCGGTGCGGCTCGATCGACTGCGTGTCGATCCGGTCTACGCGCCGCTCCTGCACGAGACCTCGCTCGATCACGAGCTCGCGAACCTGTTCGAGAGCGTCGGCAGCGTGGACGCCGTCGGGAGGATCGACGGGAGGTCGCTCGGAGAGCTGTCTCTCATCGGCGTACTGCGCGTGCCGCCCCCGTTCGAGCAGCTCCCCGCGAAGTGGCGCAAGGGAATCGAGGAGGGCGGTGCCGCGCGAAAGCTGCCGACGGGCGTCTGGGAGTACGCATCGCTCGACCACAAGGGCTGGCCCTTCGGCTTCTACGCGACGGCTCACGATTTCGTCCTCCTCACCGGGCACGCGGCGGGTCCTGGACACGATTGGTTTTCCACGCACGCGTCCGCGCCGCCTCCGATCGAGTTCGGCGCCGACGTCCTCGCGGGTGTGTGGATCGGCGGCCAGGCGATGAAGACCGCGGCGATGGCGGACATGAACAAGGAGCCGGGGAGCCGCGGTCTGGAGGCGATGACGATGATCTTCCGCGACGGCGCGCACGGCGATCTCGTCTACACGGGAAGTTACGCCACCGCCGACGACGCCGCGAGCGCCGCGCGCGTCACCACCGAGCAGATCGGGATGTACGCGTCGGTGTGGAAGAGCACACGCGACAAATGCCCAGGGCTCTCGGTGCTCACGCTCGAGACGGAGCAGAGCGGCCGCACGGTGCGCTTCCGGATCGCGCACATCCCGGAGGGGCTCCGCGCCGCGCTCGCGTGCAAGTGGTGATGGAGGCCGCGGCGTAATCGCCGCGTCTCGCTCCATGGGGGAGATCGAATTCCCGGACCGCGCGTACGAACGGGTACGCTCGCCTCGTCCACGAACCACCCATGCGCCGATTTCTCGTCCTGATCGCACTCTCGCTCGCCGCGTGTGGCGGAAAGGCCGCTGCGCCCCCCGGAGCCGGCTTCTCCGGACCGATCGCGCCGCGCACGTCGACCTCCGCGCAACGAGAGCTGGTCTCGATCTCCATCTACAACCAGGGCTTCGGTCTGGTCCGCGAAGTGCGGAACGTCGACCTCGCCGAGGGACGGGTCGCGCTCGAGTATCGCGACGTCGCCGCGCACGTGCAGCCCGAGACGGTCCACCTGAAGTCGCTCGAGGGCGCGGACGCGTTGACGATCTTCGAGCAGAACTACCGCTACGACCTGCTGACCCCGGCGAAGCTCCTCGAGAAGTACGTCGGCAAGAAGGTGCGTCTCTATCGGTGGAACGAGGCGAAGGGCGCGGAAGACGGCTTCGACGCAGAGGTCCTCTCGGTGGAAGGCGGCACGCCGGTCTATCGCTTGTTGGGGCCGAACGGACCCGAGGTGACCTACGGCTTCCCCGGGCGCGTTGCCTTCCCCGAGGTCCCGGCGAACCTCGTCGCGAAGCCGAGCCTGGTGTGGCTCCTCGGGAGCACCAAAGCCAAACAGAAGATCGAGCTCACGTATCTCACGAGCGAGATGACCTGGCGCTCGGATTACGTCGTGGTGCTCGACGACAAGGACACGCGTGCCGACATCACCGGGTGGGTCACGCTCGACAATCGCAGCGGCACCAGCTTCGAGTCCGCACAGCTGAAGCTCGTCGCCGGCGACGTCAACAAGATCGTCACCGCGTCCGCCGAAGAAGAGATGGACGAGGACGGCGCGTACGACAAGGAGCCAGCCGCGAAGGCGGAGAACGGATTCAAGGAAGAGAACTTCTTCGAATACCACCTCTACACGCTCGGCCGACCGACCACGCTCCTGAACAACGAGCAGAAGCAGGCGACGCTGCTCGAAGCGTCGGGAGTCGCCATCCAGAAGAAGCTCGTCTTCCCCGGCCAGAGCTACTGGTACCGAGGCGCCTACGGTCAGGTGGTCTCGAACCAGAAGATCGCGGTCTTCCTCGACATCGAGAACAAGGCGCAGAACCACCTCGGCATCCCGCTCCCGAAAGGCGTGGTCCGGGTCTACAAGGCCGACGCGTCGGGCGCGCAGCAGTTCATCGGCGAGGACGCGATCGACCACACGCCGCGCGACGAGAAGATCCGCATCAAGATGGGCGACGCGTTCGACGTCGTCGGCGATCGCGCGCAGATGTCGTGGACCTCTTTCGGGAAATGCACCTCGGAGAGCTCGTGGGAGATCTCGCTCCGGAACCACAAGGACACGGCCGTCGAGGTCGAGGTCTACGAGCTGATCGACGGCGACTGGGAGATCGTCCAGTCGAGCCAGAAGGCGAACAAGAAGGACGCACACACCTTCACGTTCGACGCGAAGATCGCCCCGCGCGCGGAGACGACGATCAAGTACCGGGTGCGGGTGCGGTGGTGTTGATGCCGTCGCGTCGTCCGTCGTCCCGCAACGTGAACTTTTCGGTCTCGACCGAACCACCCATCAACAGGGAGGCGGGGAGGCGGGGAGACGAGAGGGAGATCCAGAAGGTCTGCCGGGCGCTGCGACGACGTCGGTGTGAGCCGTCGCGGCCACAACCATGGTGCTCGCGCGCGGCAGCACATGCTCGACCTCCCTCTCGCCTCCTCGCCTCCTCGCCTCCCTGTTGGTCCTCGGTGAGGCGAACGAAAGTTTCACGGCCTCTCAGCCGTCAAGTCGTCAGTCGTCAGTGTGAGTGGAGAGCACGATGATCACCACCACGCGGATTCTGGGGATGATGGCCAGTGGCGCTCTGGCGCTCGGTGCGGTGTCGACCGCGGGGACGGCTCCTGTTGCAGCGACGTCGAAGGTGTCGAGCTCGAAGGACCGGAGCGAGGTCTCGATCACCGTCTACAACCAAGGGTTCGGCCTCGTGCGCGAGGTGCGCGAGGTCGAGCTCGCGAAGGGCCGGGTGGCGCTCGAGTTCCGCGACGTCGCGTCGCAGATCCAGCCGGAGACCGTGGCGATCAAATCGCTGACTGGCGCGAACGCGCTCAGCGTCCTCGAACAGAACTATCGCTACGATCTCTTGAGCCCCGGCACGCTGCTCGAGAAATATGTCGGCAAGCGCATCAAGGTGTACCGCTGGAACGAGAAGCTCGGGAAGGAGGACGCCTTCGACGCCGAGGTGCTCGCGGTGAACGGTGGCTCGCCGGTCCTCGAGATCAACGGCGAGATCACCTATGGCTTCCCCGGTCGCTTCGCGTTCCCCGAGGTGCCCGCGAACCTGATCGCGAAGCCCACGCTCGTCTGGCTGGTCGACAGCGGACTGCCGAAGCAGAAGGTCGAGGTCACCTATCTCACCCGCGGGATGTCGTGGAAAGCTGACTACGTGCTCGTGCTCGACGAGAAGGACGCGAAGGCGGATCTCACCGGCTGGGTGACGCTGACCAACCACACCGGCGCGAGCTACGAGAACGCGAAGCTGAAGCTCGTCGCCGGCGACGTGCAGAAGCTCGCCGATCACCCGACGTACGACACCCTCTCGAAGGACTCCGGCGGGGACTCGTACAAGAGCAAGGCCGGCTTCAAGGAGGAGGGCTTCTTCGAATACCATCTCTACACGCTGCAGCAGCCGACCAGCGTCCTACAGAACGAGCAGAAGCAGGTGACGCTGCTCGAGGCGCAGGGCATCACCCTGAACAAGAAGATGATCTTCTTCGGCGCGAGCTACTACTACCGCGGCTCCTACGGCCAGGTGGTCTCGAACCAGAAGGTCGGCGTCTATCTCGATGTCGAGATAGA
>JBKJQC010000460.1:0-9482 GCA_046593995.1 Polyangiales bacterium | reverse complement strand
GCGCGCGGCGGGAAATTTCCCCTCCCCCTTCCCCTCCCGGGAGGGAGGGGCTCCTTCCGACGCACGTCTCTTGCGACTGTCCGGCAACGCGACCACGCGAGAGAGCAGCACCTCGATTCCCTTGGCCTCCGCGTCGTACGAATTCCGAACGACGTGGTGCTCGATGAACCCGAGCGCGCTATTGCGATCATCCGCAACGCGGTCGCCGACCTCGGGCACCCTGCCCGAAGGAAGCGCGTCGGACGCGACCCCTCCCTTCGGGAGGGGCCGGGGGAGGGTAAATCCCAACGTCCGGACCGTGCTCGGCTCGTACTGACCGCTGCGATCATGAGTCCGCGAGTTAGACTGCGTGTGCGTGCCTCGCTGCGCCGTGCTCGTCCTGCTCGTCTCGGTCGCCTCGTGCAAGCGCTCACCGCCGGTGAACGACACCGCGCCCCCGCGACCATTGCTCGAGCGCTATCCCATCCGCCCGCACGTGCGCTGGACGGAGAAGAGGGAGCGCGACGGGGTCGTCACCAGGCGGCAGCGCGAGGAGCGTTGGACGAAGATCATCGGTCGCACGCCCGACACGTGGGACGTCGAGACCCGCGACGTCGACGGAGACGCGGAGCCCTTTCACGCGCGCTATTCGCACCTCCCGGAAGGGCTCGCGAACGTGTCGGTGTTCGACGCGAGCAACGAGCTGCCCCTCGTGCCGCCGCGCGTGGTGCTCCCGATCGACGCGCGTCCCGGTCTCGAGTGGGGGGGCGAGCACCGCGTCGGCGGCAAGACGTCGCACCGTGCGTGCAGGCTCGTCGCGTACCCATCGTGCCCATCGTCGAAAGAAGGCATCGAAGAGCGCTGCACGACCCGCTACGCCGACGGTCGCGTCGTCGACGTGCACAACAAGTGGTGCGGCGGCATCGGCCAGGTCGGCTACGAATCGATCACGCGCGCCACCGGCCAAGAGGGCGTGGTCCGGATTTGGAGCGAGGACCTCGTCGACGTGAAGTGAGTGCGAGATGCCGACGCGATCAACGCCATCGGTCGGCTGATATCGCCGGCGATCGTCCCACAGCCTAAATTAGCGCCACGAGTCCGCAACGCCACGCGTGGACGGCGACGCGCGCGTCGATGCGGGCCCGCGTCCTCACTGGAGGGTCGCCGCGAAGAAGTCGAACGACCCGCCGGTCGTGGGGGTGTTCAGTCTGACGGCCTTGATCTTCAACGTCGATGCCGCGGTCGCCGATCGGAACGTCACGACGACGCGGTCGTAATCGACGCCGAGCGAGTTACCAGCGCTCGGCGCGGAGACCGGCGCCGCAGAGCCGTCGCTCAAGGTGGCGCTGATCGTGCCGCCGGCCTGCCTGTACCAGCCGACGTAGACGCGCAACGTCCGGGTCGTCGTCGGGGATGCGGCCACGTCGAACGCGTAGCCTTCGCCCGGAGTCCCGAACACCAAGCCGTCCGGCGTCGAGGCGCTCGGCGTCGGGGAGCCGTCCGACCACACGAACCTCTTGTTCGAGAGAGCGGTGATACCTGCAGTGCCAGTCGCGTCGCCCTTCTGAATCAGACCGCCGAACGCCGCGCGATGGGTGAACGCCGTGACCGTTCCATGGCCCCAGTGCGCCCAATCGAGCGCTCCCTCCGCTGTGAGATTGACGTCGGCGCCGCTGATCCGCTCGACCGTGATCGTCAGCGCGCCTGTGCCGACCATCCCGGTGTCGGGAGGCGCGGTGTCGATCGCCGTCGTGTCCGCCGTCGCCGTGTCAGCCATCGCGGTGTCGTTCGTGGTCGTGTCCTTTTTTGCATCATCGGTCCCCGTGCTGTCCGCGACGGCGTCGGCAACGGCGGAATCCGAGGGTGAGGGGAGCGTCTCGTCGCTTGCGTCCGTCGTCGGCGACGTGTCGTCGAGCGTATCGTCGGTTTCGGCATCGACGGCGCCGTTGGCGGTCGGATCGAGCGAACGCTCGTCGAGCCCGAGCACGGCGTTGCAGCCGACGAGCCCGAACGCAGCACCGATGACGAGGATCTCGCGGCGCATCCGCCGCCATCGTACCGGACAGTGTCTCTCCGCGCCCGCGAACCCGCGACACCGATCGCCGTCGCGCTGCCGACGCAAGACGGCGCGCGCATCTGCGGCGCATGATCGGAGAGCGCGGGGATCTCGGTCGGGTGCGCAGTCAGCCACGCCTGCGCGCACGAACGCGAGGCCACCGCGTCAGACTTCTTCGACGGCCCGCGCGGTCTCTTCGAGCCCTTTGCGGGGCGAGTATCCGAGCTCTTCGCGCGCGCGGCGGTCGTCGACCATGCAGACGTAGCGGATGTGATCGAGCTCGGGCTCGGGGAACGACGAGAGGCGCAGCTTGTACAAGCGGCGCAGCATCATCTTGCCCAGGGGGTGCGGGATCGGGAGCGTCGGCTTGCCGAGCGCCTTCACGAGTCGCGTCAGCGGGATCGGATCCGGGCCGGCGAGGTTGAAGATGCCGCGGACACCGGGTCGAAGCGCGAGGCGGATCGCGTTCACGACGTCGTCCTCGTGGATCACCTGCACCATCGGATCGAAGCCGAGGAGCGTCGGGATGACGGGGAGACGCAGGTAGTTCGAGGGCGCGTTGTGGACGCTCCCGAGGATGTGCACCGGGCGGAGGACGACCGTCTCGGTGTCGGGGTTCTTCCAGAAGAACGACTGCGCCAGCATGTCGACCTCGACGAGGTCGCGGATCTCGGGGAAGCGCTGGCCGCCGAGGAGCGGCGCTTCTTCGCCGAGGAACTGCGCGTTGTCCGGCTGCGGGCCGTAGACGTTCGCGCTCGAGAGGACGACGAGCTTCGGGACCTTGTACTGCTGGACGTACTCGAGGAGCTTCGCGAAGCCCGAGACGTTCCACGAGTGGTGCTCGGCCGCGGACGCGCGCGGGTCGTGCATGACGCCGAGGTGCACCACGGCGGCGACCGTCGGCGTGCCGTTCGCGTTCGGCCGGAAGACGTCCTGGGTCTTCTTGCGACGGATGTCGACCTCGAAGTGCTGCACGTCCTTCGGCTTGTCGGGGAAGGGGCGGCGATCGATGCCGACGACGCGCGTCTCGCGATGGAGGAGCCGACAGACGCGGCGACCGAGTCGACCGCAGATCCCCGTGACGACGACCGCGGGCTCGCTCGGCTCCTGCGAGGGTCGGACGTTCGGGATCGAGACCCGCTTCGGAACGGCGCTCGGTCTCGGCTCGCGTACGCGCGGCGGCTGCTCGGCGGACATCGCGGCAGCGAGCGTACACCCTGGCGACGGAGCGCGTCAGCGCCGTGCCGCTCTCGCCGTGATGCCGGGCGGAAGCCACGGAGCGCGACGCATCGGCGGTCGCGTGCGCGCGACGTCGACGAGGGCGCGCGGGTTCGTCGGGCGCGGCTCATCGAGCACGCCGAGCGCGGCCGCGAGCTCACCCACGATCTCGTCAGCGGCCTTCGCGTCGCGGAGCTCACGCACCGTCGAGCCCGTGAACCGCGACTGATGCCGCTTCGCGAGTCGCTCGCCGTCGGGCCCGAGCACCATCGGCAGATGCACGAAGCGTGGCGCCCGACGCCCTTCCGCGACGGACAGGAGCTCGAACAAGAGGATCTGTCGCGCGGTCGACGAGAGCAGATCGTCACCGCGGACGACCTCGTCGATCTCCATCTCGAGATCGTCGACCACGACCGCGAGCTGGTAGGACGCGACGCCATCGGCGCGGCGGAGCACGAAGTCACCGACCGCGGAGGCCACGTCCTCGCTCTGGTGACCCGCGACCGCGTCGTCGAACGCGATCACGCGATGGGGCACGCGCAGGCGCAGCGCTGCGGGGCGATCGCTCCGTCGCTTCGCCGGATCGCGGCAGGTGCCCGGGTAGATCGGCCCTTCCTCTCCGGCGTGGGGCGCGGACGAGGCGCGCGCGATCTCCGCGCGCGTACAGGTGCAGGGGTAGACGAGCCCGAGCGCGTCGAGCTTCGCGATCGCGCGCGCGTAGTGCTCACCTCGTCGGGACTGTTCGTACGGCCCGTGCGGGCCGCCGCCCATGCCGAGAAGCCGTGGCCCTTCGTCCCAGTCGAGGCCGAGCCACGCGAGGTCGTCGAGGATGCGGTCCGCGGCGCCCGGGACCACACGCGGCGGATCGAGATCCTCCATGCGCACGACGAACGCACCGCGCTCGTTGGAAGAAGCGCCGGAGGAGGCGCCGGAAGAAGCGCGCGCACGAAGCCACGCGGCGAGCGCCACGTAGGCGCCTCCGAGGTGTAGATCTCCGGTCGGCGACGGGGCGAAGCGACCGCGCACGACCTAGTTGCGACGCGTCGAGAGCTTCTTCTGGCAGTCGGGGCAGACGCCGTAGAGCTCGTGCTTGTGCCAACGCACGAGGAAGCCGTGCTTCTCCGCGATGACCTCCTGCAGGCGCTCCACCTCGGGCTCCTCGAACTCCACGATGCGCTGGCACTCGAGGCAGATCAGGTGATCGTGATGGGTCTCGTTGTCGGCCAGCCCGTAACGCGTGAGGCCGTCCCCGAAGCGTCGCTCGTTGGCGACGCCGCTCTCCGTCAGGAGCTTGAGCGTGCGGTACACGGTCGCGTACCCGATGGCCGGATCGCGCTCGCGAACGCGCGCGAGCAGCTCCTCGATCGAGACGTGATCGGGGTGAGCGAGGAACGCCTCCACGATGTGATCGCGCTGCTTCGTCGAACGCAGCCCCTTCTTCGCCATGTAGGCGGAGAGCATCTCGCGGAATCGCTCGGTGTTGCTCATGGGGGGCTCGCACGGAGCCGTCTCACCCGATACACGAGGGGGAGCGGCCATCTACCGAGTGTCGTCGATTCGGCCGCCTTCGGGAAGCGCGGCCGCGACGAGGTCACGCACTCCGAGTGCGAGCGTGGCCGCGAGGGCCGCCAAGGGTGCGATCGCGGGTCGAACCAGACCGAACGCGACCGGCAGCGCCGCGAGCACGGCCGGGGTCAGCCCCACCGTGAGCGTCGCGACCACACGCGCGCGCGTGGCTTGAGCGAGCGCGATGACGTCGACCGCGCCGACGAGACGATCGTGCACGAGCGCGATCGCGACGTTCGGGCGCGCGCCGTCGCGCGTCTCGGCAGGGCTGCCTGCGTCGCCGAGCGCAATGGCCACGTCGGCAGCCCCGAGAGCGACGGAGTCGAGCGGCATGCGCCCGATCACGGCGATCGTCCCGCCGCTCTGCGCGATCCGTCGTACCTCGGCAGCGCGGTCCTTGGGGAGCACCTCGGGGCGGACGTGATCGATGTCGACGCTCTTCGCGACGGCTTCGAGGCGCTCGCGCGCACCGCCGCCGAGGAGCACGGGCTCGACGTCGACGTCCTGCAGGCGCTGCGCGGCGGCGAGCGCGCCAGCTCGCAGCGGATAGTGGAGCGCGAGGAGGCCGATCACGCGCCCTCCCCGCGCGACGAGGACGACCTCGCGACCGCGGAGCTCGAGCTCGGCGATGCGGGCCTCGTGCTCGGCCGTCGCGACGTGCTCGCGGAGGCACAGCGCGCGGCCACCGACGACGACCTCCGCGCCACGCGGCGCGCCGGACCGCAGCGGGGTCCGTTCGCCTTCGCGCGCGTCACGCGTGGGCGACGCGGGCGCGAGCTCGCCGACGACGCCGAGACCCTCGTTCTCGCTCACGTTGCGCACGTCGATCGGGCGCACGCCGCGCGCAGCGGCCGCCTTGGCGATGGCGAACGCGATGGGATGATCGATCCCGCGCTCCGCACCCGCTGCGAGCGCGAGGACGTCCGCCGCACCCGCGACGCCCATCGTCTCGTCCACGTCGCAGCCGTCCGCGTTGGCAGCGAGCAGGGTCCCGCGCGAGCAGAAGACCGCCGTGCGCACGCGACCTGCCTCTACGAAGGCATCGGCGTCGCGGAAGGCCGCGCCGCGACGGCAGGCCTCGACGATCCCACGCAGCTGATCGCGCACGGCGAGCCTGCGCGCCGGGGGGATGAGGATCGACGCGCCGGCCGCGAGCCCTGCCGCGACGTTCGGTCCGAGCTTGCCGTGGGACCACAAGCCCAGACCGACCGCGAGGAACACCACGGCGCTCGCGACCCAGGGCGCGATGCGGTCGAGGGCGCGGAGCGCGGGGGCCGCACGATCGGAGCGCTCGAGTGCGTCGGCGAGGAGCCGCACGAACGCGCGCGAGCCGTCGACGGCGATCACTCGCGCGCTCGCAGCGCCCTCGCGCACGACCGCGCCGGCCGGGATCGGCTCCCCCTCGCGACGAACGGCGCGCAGCGACGCGAGCCCCCACTGCTCGATGGTGACGATGCCGGACACGACGCGGAGATCCGCCGAGATGGCGTCGCCCGGCACGAGCTCGACGATCGCGCCGACTTCGGGGAGAGCGCGCATCGGCAACGCAGCGATCACCGCGCGCGCGCCGTCGAGCGTGCTGCGCATGCCGACGTGCGCCGTCATCTCCGCAGTGGCCGCGGCGAGCACGACCCAGACGGCCGAACCGACCGCCGTATGGAACCCGGGCTTCTCGAGCGCGTGGAGGATCCACGCGGCGGCGACCGACGCGAACGCAGCGAGCACGGCCGGCGCGAGCGCACCGCCGAGATCGCGCTCGAACGCGGCGTCGAGGGACTGCGTGCGGCCGCTCGACCGCCCACCGCGTCGCAGCACGAGGAGCATCAACAGGAGCGCCGTCGCCCCCGTCGACAACAAGAGTCGCAAGAGGTGCGCGCGCGCATCGACGAGCGCGAACGCGACGCCGAGCGCAGCGAACACGAGCGCGCCGACGCGGAGCCCGCGCGCGTCACGGTCCTCGGAGGGCGGAGCGACGAACGGCACGCGCAGTGGCTCGGCCTCGGGCAACGACTCGGGCAGCGACTCGGGCAACGAATCCGGCAACGAATCCGGGATCGGCGCCGGCGCGACGAGCACCTCGACAGGGGGACGCGGACCGACCTCGACAGGCGGCGGCGTGATCGACATCGCCGACGTGGACCGCTTGCACGCGACGGAACAGAAGTACGCGAAGCGACCTTCCAGGATCGCGACGACCGGGGCGCGCAAGGGATCGACCGGATTCCCGCACGACGCGCAAGCGCGCAGCGAGGAAGGGGGACCGGCCATGGGCGCCCGACCGTAGTACGCGGACGCTGGGGGGGCGACGAGCCGGCGGAGAATGATTGCGACCGTGACGAGGCGCATTATGCTCGCGGCCGATGCCCCCTGACTCTGAGAAGACCCCGGAGACGAACGGCGACGGCGCCCCCTCGGACGAGACCACCGCCCCCGAGATCAAGGCCGAACCGAAGCCCTCGGCACCCCCCGAGGTCGACCCGCTCGACGCTGCGAAGGCCGAGACGTCGAAGCTCCGCGATCAGCTCCTCCGCACCGCTGCGGACTACGAGAACTACCGCAAGCGCAGCCGCCGTGACGTCGATGACGCGCAGAAGAAGGGCACGGAAGAGATCCTCCGCGCGCTCCTCCCGGTGTTCGACAACCTCGAGCGCGCCGTGCTCCACGCCGAGCAGTCGACCGATGCCAAGGCGATCGCCGACGGCGTGCGGATGGTGCTGAAGCAATTCCAGGACTCGATCAGCCGCGTCGGGATCAAGCGCGTCGCCGGCCTCGGTCAGCCGTTCGATCCGCTCGTCCACGAGGCGATTCAGCAGATCGAGACGGCCGAGCAGCCGCCGGGCACGGTCATGGCGGAAGTGCAGCCGGGCTACATGCTCGGAGACCGCCTCCTACGGGCCGCGCTCGTCGTCGTCGCGAAGCCGCCGGCCGGCAGCGCGCGGGCTCCTGGAGAACCAAGCGAGCCGCCGAAGGACGAGCTTTCCTGATGCACGAGACGGTCTCCCCCGGCGTCGCGCGACTCGAACGTCGCGATGCCAACGGGTGGACCGTCGACATGCTCGTCGTCGATCTCGGCGACGGCGCGCTCGTCTACTCGCCGACCTCGTTCGGCGACGGGACAACGGAGCGCGCTTCGGCGCCGTTCGGTGTGCCGCGCGTGCTCCTCGCGCCGAACCACTATCACCACCTGTCGCTGCCGAAGTACCGCGGGCTCTTCCCCGACGCCGTCACGATCGCGAGCGACGGCGCGCTGCCACGGCTGAAGAAGCAGGGCCACACGCACGCGCAGCGGCTCGACGCGGCGAAGCTCCCTGCGCACGTTCGCGTCGTCCCCGTGGAAGGGACGAAGAACGGCGAGACGCTGGTGATCGTCGGCACGACCGAGAAGACGCTCCTCGTGTGCGACGCGTTCTTCAACGTGACCGGGCCGGTGAAGGGCGCGATCGGAGTCGTCATGCGCAATGTCCTCCGTGTGACGCCCGGTCTGCAGCTCGGCCGCACGTTCGAGTGGGTCGGCATCGCCGACCGCAGCCGCTATCGCACGTCGATCCTCGACCTGCTCTCCGCCGAGAAGCCGACGACGATCGCGTTCTCGCACGGCGCTGCGCTGCGAGCGCCCGACGCCTGGCAGCAACTCGGCGCGCTCGTCGAGCGGCACGTCTGAACCACCGAGCGCGATTGTCGATCGCACGACGACAGATGGATTGAACACGGAGGCACGGAGGGGCGTGAGTCTGCCGATCGCGGCCGCGCCCTCACGTCGCTCGTCGACGGCGAGCACGTCGTCGACCCCGATCCACAGCTGTCTTAGTGGGTGGCGCGATCACGGCGAAGCCAGCCAGAGCGGCGAAGACCTCGGCGCGAAGCAAGCGGCAGCACTCTTGAGAACCTCCGTGCCTCCGTGCCTCCGTGTTCAATCGAGCGGCCACTCCGAGTTCGAGAATCGAGAACGCTGATGGGTCACTTCGCGGCGGCGTCCTCGACGACGCGGGTCTCTTCGTACATCGGGTGCAGCACCGGGATCGGCCAGCGCAGAACGCGCGCGGCCACGCGGCAGTAGTCGACGAGGAGCGCGTGAGGCGGCGGCGTCCCGCCCATGCGATCGAGGTTCGCGAGCAGGAGCTCGAGGGGTGCGTTACCGACGCGCTCGCCGATCCCGAGCGCGCAACCGTGGATCCGATCGGCGCCGGCCCTCACCGCCGCGAGCGAGTTCGCGAGCACGAGCCCGCGATCGTTGTGCCCGTGGAAATCGATGCCGATGCCGGTCGCACCGTGGGCATCGACGACCGAGCGGGTGAACGCGCACAGCGACGCGACCCCAGCGGGCGTCGCGTGGCCGACCGTGTCCGCGAGACAGATCCGCCGCGCGCCATGGTCGAGCGCGTTGTCGAAGAGCGCGCGCAGGACGTCGGGCGGCGTGCGCGTGGCGTCCTCCGTGACGTAGGTGACCGCGAGCCCCTCGCGCGCGGCAAAGGAGATCGCCTCGCCCGCGACGCGGAGGACCCATTCGAGGCTCCAGTCCTCGGCGAGGCGGCGGATCGGCGAGCTGCCGATGAACGTGCAGACGTCGATGGCGATCCCGAGCCTCTGCGACGTCTCCACGATCGGCTCGAGGTCCGCGACGAAGGTGCGGCCCGCCGCGACCGCGCGGACCTGCAACCGGCTC
>JBKJQC010000541.1:0-3636 GCA_046593995.1 Polyangiales bacterium | reverse complement strand
GCTGCGCGAGAGGTCGTCAGTCGTCAGTCGTCAGTCGTCAGTCGAGACGAGACGAGACGAGACGAGAGCGAGAGCGACATCGCGATCTCGTCTCGTCTCGTCTCGTCTCGTCTCGTCTCGACTGACGACTGACGACTGACGACTGACGACCTCTCGCGCAGCCTCCACGTCTCGACGGCGATCTCTCGCTCGACCCTAGACCCTAGACCCTAGACCCTAGACCTGGATTTTGTGCGTGCGCGGCGAAGATTCTGGTGATACAGAATCTTCAGACCACTCGTCTGGAGCCCGCATGCAAGTCGATCTCACGAGCCAGACGAACCACACGAGCGCTCCGCCGACGGCGCCCGAGCGCACGCCGCACCCCGATCCGTTCCGCGACGCGCGCGCCTTCGAGCTCACCGCGCACGAAGAGCGGATCGCCATCGCGATCTCGGCCGCGGCGATGCCCGGTTCGACGTTCCTCGAGGGGGGCGGCGCGGGCACGGTCGAGCGCTTGAAGCGGTTCATGCGCGGCGCGCCGATCGACTTCCAGCGCACGTTGCGCGCGCTGTTGTGGATGGTCGAGGGCGCGTCGATCCCGTTCACCGGACGTCCGCTGAGCGTGCTCTCGCGCGAACGCGCCGAGCAGTTCCTCGATGGCTGGGCGAACGGCCGCACGCATCTCCAGCGCTCTCTGCTCCGCGCGCTCCTCACGCCGCTCAAGTACGCGCACTTCCAGAAGCGCGAGATGTTCGAGCACGTCGGCTGCCGCTTCGACGTCGACGAGGTGAAGGACGAGCCGGCGCGCTGGACCGCGCAGGTGATGAACGGCCGCGAGCTCGGAGACGCGCGCGAAGAGACCCTGGAGCTCGAGGCCGAGGTCGTGATCGTCGGCACCGGTGCCGGCGGAGCGCCCGCGGCCTACGAGCTCGCGAAGCGCGGTCACGCCGTGTTGCTCCTCGAGGAAGGGGACTACCACCGACGCTCGACGTTCCGCGGACGCGCGCCGGACATGACCAAGCTCATGTACCGCGAGCAGGGGCTCACGATCGCGTGGGGCAACGTCGGCATCCCGGTCTTCGCGGGTCGTGCAGTCGGTGGGTCGACCGTCGTGAACAGCGGCACCTGCTACCGCACGCCCGAGCGGGTCTTCGCGCGCTGGCGACAGCGCTACGGCCTCTCCGAGTACTCGTCGGAAGCCCTCGGCCCGTACTACGAGCAGGTCGAAGCGATGTTGCAGGTCGCACCCGCGAAGCGCGAGCACCTCGGCGGCGTGGGGCGCGTGATCGAGCGGGGCGCGAAGAAGCTCGGCATGCTCCGCCACGGACCGCTGAAGCGGAACGCGCCGGACTGCGACGGCCAGGGCATCTGCTGCTTCGGCTGTCCGAGCGGCGCGAAGCGGTCGACCGACGTGAGCTACGTCCCGGAGGCGCTGAAGCGCGGGGCGCAGCTGCTCACGGCCGCGAAGGTCGAGAAGGTCGACGTCGTCGCCGGTCGCGCGCGCGGCGTGCACGGCATCCTCGCGAACGGTCGACGCTTCCGCGTGCGCGCCGCCGCAGTGATCATCTCCGGCGGCGCGCTGATGACGCCGAACCTGCTCCGCCGCTCGGGCCTCCGTCACCCGATGCTCGGCAAGAACCTCTCGATCCACCCCGCGACCAAGGTCCTCGCCATGTTCGACGAGGTCATCGATCAGTCCCACGGCATCCCGCAGGGGTACACCATCGAGGATCTCGACGACGACGGCATCATGCTCGAAGGCGGCTCGACGCCGTTCGACGTGACCTCGGTCGGCATCCCCTTCGTCGGCAAGCGCTTCATGGACATCATGGCGAAGTTCCCGCACGTCGCGACCTTCGGTCTGATGGTGCAGGACCACGGGCGCGGCTCGGTGCACGAGGGCCCGGGGGGACGGCTCGTCATCCGCTACGACCTCGACCGCCGCGATCTGGTGCGCCTGCAGAAGGGCGTCGCGAGGCTGTCGGAGATCTTCCTCGCCGGCGGCGCGAAGCGCGTGTTCCCGCTCGTCGCGGGCTCGCACGAAGTCTCGTCGCAGAGCGACATCGACGCCTTTGCGCGTCGCCCCCTCGTCGCCGGCGACATCGAGGTGACCGCGTTCCATCCCCTCGGCACCTGTCGGATCGGCACCGATCCGCGGACGAGCGTGCTCTCGCCCGATCAGCAGACGCACGAGGTCGACGGCCTGTACGTGATGGACGGCAGCGCGATCCCATCGAGCCTGGGCGTGAACCCGCAGATGACCATCATGGCGATGTCGGTGCGCGCTTCGGAACGCCTGTCCGCGTCTCTCGCCTGAGTCAGCGAGACAAAATTAGATTCAAAATGACCGAGCGTGATTCTCGAACGCTCGGATTGAACACGGAGGCGCGGAGGCACGGAGGTCCGTGAAGTGCTGCCGCCCGCACCCAGCCGCGTTTCGCCGGCGATCGCATCGAGGAACGGGCTCTGGGGCCAGGCCTCGAAGCGTCGCGATCGGCAGACTCGCGAGCCTCCGCGCCTCCGTGCCTCCGTGTTCAATCGATCAGGTACGCCGAGTTCGAGAATCGAGACCGCTGATTTAGGTGAGCGAGATGCTCCTCCGCCCCTCCACGGGGACCGCTGCGAAGTGCTCCACCATCAACGAGACCTCGCGCACCAATGCGCGACGGAGATCCTCCGGCTGGACGATCGCGTCGTACCACCCCTTCGAGGCGGCGTAGTCCGCGCCGAGCGTGCGGTGATGGTGGCCGACGACGGCGTCGACGAGCATCTCGATCCGCTCCCAGCCGGTGTGCTTGCCGCGCGCGTGGAGCTTCGCGACAGCCTTTTCGCCGCCGCCCGCCTCGATGCGCTGCTCGATCTCGCGAATGCGCGCAGACTTTGCGGACGCGTCCGCGAGATCGCGGAGCGGCTCGGAGGCCGATCCTGGCGGTGAGCCGCGCGAGCCGAGCGACTCGTTGAACTTTCCACCGACGTCACGTGCGCTCATCGTTCATCGTCCTTTCCACTCGGGCGCGCGCTTCTCGGCGAACGCGCGCAGTCCCTCGCGCGCATCCTCGGTCGACGTGGCGAGCGTCAACATCGAACGGAGATAGCGAAACGCCTGCGGCAGGGGCATGTCCTCCATCGTGAGGAACGCCTCCTTCCCGAGGCGCAGCGTCGCCGGGCTCTTCGACGTGAGCGCGCTGCAGGTTCGCACGACCGCGGCGTCGAGCTCCGCACGAGGAACGATCTCGGTGACGGCGCCCATGGCGAGCGCGCGCGCAGCAGTGAGCCGCTCACCGGTCAGGATCATCCGCATCGCCTGCTTGCGATCGCAGATCCGGAAGATGAGCGTCATGATCATCATCGGGAAGAGGCCGACGTCGACCTCGGGGGTCCCGAGCTCGACGTCGTCCGCGGCGATGGTGATGTCGCACGCGAGCGCGAGGCCGAAGCCGCCACCGAATGCAATGCCGTTGACGCGCGCGACCGTCGGCTTGGTCGCGCGGTAGACGCTCTCGAACGCGAGAACGAACGCGCCGAGCGCTTCGTGGCGGTCGAGCGTGCCACCCTGAAAACTATTTCCGAGATCGGCGCCCGCGCAGAACGCTCGCTCGCCCGCACCGGTGAGGACGATCGCGCGCACGTCCGCGTCGTCTTCCGCCCGGCGGA
>JBKJQC010000366.1:0-4466 GCA_046593995.1 Polyangiales bacterium | reverse complement strand
GGTGTCTTCGACGACCCCTCCGAGCTGCGCGCCCACCTGATCTCTGCCGACGGCTCCGTGTCGAAGGAGCTCGTGTTGTCCACGAAGAAGGCCACCCGTGAGGTCGCCGTGGCGTCCGATGGGGCGCGCTTCCTCGTGACGTGGGTCGAGCCCGGGGTCACCGCCGGCAAGTTCGTGCTCCGCGCGCTCGCGCTGGAGCGTGACGGGTTGATCACCACACCGGCCGAGCTCGCGATCGACGACGACGTGGTGGCGGTGGGCGGCTACAGCCGCAGGAACACCGCCGTAGCCTCCGCAGGACCAGGCAAGTTCCTCGTCGCGTTCGCGAAGGTCGATCCCACGGTGCGGGTGCCGCGCGCCCACTCGCGCAGTGTCACCTTCGCCACCGGGCTCGGCGAGACCTGCGCCGCCGACACCGTCTGCGAGTCGGGCTTCTGCGTCGACGGGACGTGCTGCGTGTCGCGCTGCGCGGACAAGTGCGCCGCGTGCGACGTCGCGGGGAGCCTCGGTCGCTGCGTCGCGACGACGGGCACCCCGCACGGCAGCCGCGGCGCGTGCCCCGAGCCGCTCGGTCCTTGCGGCAACCGCTGCGACGGCGTCGACCCGCTCGCTTGCCACGCCGAGCCCCCGTCGAAGCCGTGCTCGTCGACCGCGTGCGTCGCGGGGACCGAGACCCACGCCTCGGCGTGCGACGGCGTCGGCGGCTGCTTCGACGTGCCGAAGTCGTGCGGCCTCTACACCTGCGACACGACCGCGTGCAAGACGACCTGCGTCGCGAAGTCCGACTGCGTCGCGGGTCACTTCTGCAAGTCCGGCGCGTGCGTGCCGATCGACGGGCTCGGCCGCGCGTGCGCCTCGAGCGATCAGTGCGCCGACGCGGCCACCTGCGTCGACGGCGTGTGCTGCGAGTCCTCCGCATGCGGAACCGGTCAGACTTGCGCGGGGCGCGCCAAGCCGGGCGTCTGCACCAAGGTCGACGGTCAGACCTGCACCGCCGCGTCCGATTGCGCGGCGGGTTTCTGCGTCGACTCGGTGTGCTGCGAGTCGGCCTGCGGCTCGCAATGCCAGGCGTGCGACGTCACCGGCTCGCTCGGGAAGTGCGTCGCGGTGACGGGCAAGCCGCACGGCGCGCGCACAGCCTGCGCGAGCGATCCTGCGAAGCCCTGCGGCGACGCGCTGTGCGACGGCAACGACACGACCAAGTGCGCAGGCCTCCCCGGCAACGAGGTGATCTGCCGAGCCACGACGTGCGCCGCCGCCACGCTGGTGAAGGAGGTGCGCTGCGACGGCAACGGCTCGTGTCCGCCCGAGACCAAGCGCTCGTGCGGAGGCTTCGCGTGCGCAGACGGGACGAGCTGTCGCGCGAGCTGCAGCGCCGACGCCGAGTGCGCGGAAGGCTTCATGTGCGACGCCGGCAGCTGCGTTCCCCGCGCCGATCGCTGCACCGCCGACGAGAGCGGCCTCAAGAAGGTCGACGGTAGCGAGAGCTCGTGCGCCCCCGCGCGTTGTCGCGCGGGTCGCTGCATCGAGGTCTGCCTCGGCAGCGCGGACTGCGCGACGGGCTACAACTGCGACAGCTCGGGGAAGTGCGTCGCGCCCGAGGCTGCGACCGAGGAAGGAAGCGGCGGATGTGCGCTCGCCGCTCGCGAGCGCACGCCGTCGAGCGCTCTCGTCGTCGCCGGAGCGCTCGCCTCGCTCGCCTCGCTCGCCGCTCGTGGTTGCGCGCGCGAGAGGCGACGCTAGGAAGCGGGCTTCTTCTTCCGGCCGAGCACCAGCAATGCCACGCCGCCGATCAGCGCGACGACACCTGCGCCTCCGAAGGTGAGGCCGAGGCTCTCGTACTCCGAGACCTTCCGCGCACGGCTGGTACCTGGGGTCTTCGTCGTTCTTCAGGAACGCTGCGACGTCGGCCGCGGACCTGAGCACCGCCGAAGCGGATGATCCCCGCGAGCGCCGTCGCCAACGTTCAGCGGATAGCGCACGTTTCGCAGCACGTCGTTTGCGGATCATCGGAGTCAGTCCGCCTCCGCGGCGGGAGGAGGTGATCACGGCGTCGACGTCAGCGCGTCGGCTCGCAGCGGAGACCTGCGTCCGTCGTCGCGTGGCGCCGCAGCGCAGGCGTCTCGGCTGCGCACGCCCGCGCTCCCGCTGACGAGCCGCGCGTCGACTCGTCCCCGCATGCGCGCGGCCCCGTGCGGCATCGCGTGTGCGAAGGAGATCTTTCGTCGCGTGCCCATCGTCGCGCGCAAGGAGGATTCGCGTGGCCCAACCGCTCTCGTCCCGACCTGTTCCTCCGTCGCTCCCTCATCGGTGCAGCGGCGTCCGCGCCGTCGACCGAGCCGCCGTCGAGCCGCTGCCGGAGCTGGACGAGACGAGCGGGAGACGCTCGAGCGGCTTCCGTCGTACGGGCTGCCGTCCCTCGTCATGCGCAGCGGGTCGCTCGTGACCGAGGACGACGAGCGTCGCACTCTGGATCTGCAGCTCGATCTGCAGCTCGACCTCGAGCACGTCGCGATCGAACGGACGCTGCTCCTCCCCGTGGAGGCGCGAGCGCCGCGGGTCCCGCTCGCAGCGTTCGTAGAGGAGGAGGTGCCGCCGTTCGTCCCCGACCGGCGACGGCGCGCTCTCCAGCTCGGGGCGACGCTCGTCGCGTTGTCGCTCGCGATCACGCTCGTCGTCGCGAGGATGGGTGAGACCGCGGCGCCGGCACCGAAGCCCGTTCCGATGGCCGCGTTCCCCTAGCGCGCTGGCGGCCTGCGCCGAGCTGGCCTAGAAGCACGCTCCGCCGATGCCGCCCGAAGGTAACGAACCGCAGTCCGAGCTGAAGACCGCCCGCGAGCTCCTCGAGGCCAAGGGCACCATCGATCCTGCGATCATCGCCGTGAAGCTGAAGAGCCGCCGCGGCAGTGACGCGATCGTCGACCTGATGACGCCGCTCCCCGCAGCGGAGTGGAGCGCCGGGTTCGACGTCGTCCGCAAGGACACGCCGGAGGGCCTCGAGGTCATTCGCCACAGCTCCGCGCACGTGATGGCGGACGCGGTGCAGAAGCTCTTCCCCGGCACCAAGGTCACCTTCGGACCGGCGACCGAGAACGGGTTCTACTACGACTTCGATCGCCCGGGCGGGACCTTCAGCGAGGAAGACCTCGCGAAGATCGAAGCGGCGATGCGCGAGATCGTCGCGAGCAAGTCCCCCTTCCGCCGTGAGAAGATCGACAAGGACGCAGCGCTCGACCTCTTCACCAAGATGGGTGAGAAGTACAAGGTCGAGTGGATGAACCAGCTCCCCGAGGGGACCGAGTTCAGCCTCTATCGGCACGGTCCGCCCGAGCGCGAGTGGGTCGACTTCTGCAAAGGACCGCACGTCCCGAACACGTCGTACCTGCAGGCGATCAAGCTCACGGCGGTGAGCGGCACGTACTGGCGCGGCGACGAGCGGAACCCGCAGCTGCAGCGCATCTACGGCGTGGCCTTCCACTCCGAGAAGGCGCTCAACGCGTACCTGAAGCAGCTCGAAGAGGCGAAGGCGCGCGACCACCGCAAGCTCGGCAAGGAGCTCGAGCTCTTCGCGTTCGACGGGATGGCGGTGGCGTCGCCGTTCTTCCTGCCGCGCGGCGCGAAGGTCTACAACAAGATGATCGACTTCATCCGCGACGTGTACGTACGTCATGGATACGAAGAGATCATCACCCCGCAGATCTATTCGGCGCAGCTCTTCAAGACGAGCGGCCATCTCGCGGCGTACGCCGAAGGCATGTACTTCGCGTTCGCCGCCGATGACCTGCAGGACGAGGCGAAGCTCGCGAAGATCCGCGAGGCGATCCTCGCGCCGGAGAAGAGCGAGGAGCACCTCCAGCTCCTCGCGAACGAGGTCCGCGGCGTGAAGCCGATGAACTGCCCGGGCCACTGCCAGCTCTTCTCGCACCGCAAGCGGAGCTACCGCGAGATGCCGTGGCGCTGCGCCGACTTCGGGCGTCTGCACCGTTACGAGCGCGGCGGCGTGGTGCACGGCCTCGCGCGCGTCCGCACCTTCTGCCAGGACGACGCGCACATCTTCTGCACCCCCGAGCAGTCACAAGGCGAGATCGTCGCCTTCTGCAATCTGCTCGACGAGGTCTACACGGCGTTCGGCTTCGTCGAGGATTCGCCGTCCGGCGGGACTCGCATTCCGAGCGTCCGCATCAAGCTCGCGACCCGCCCCGATCGTCGAGTCGGCTCGGACGAGCTGTGGGACATGGCCGAGAAGGCGCTCGAGACGGCGCTCCGCTCGACGAACCGTCCCTTCGATCTCGTCGAAGGCGAGGGCGCGTTCTACGGCCCGAAGCTCGAGTTCCACGTGAAGGACGCGATCGGCCGCAGCTGGCAGCTCGGCACCATTCAGCACGACCCGAACCTGCCGGAGCGCTTCGACCTCAGCTACATCGGCGAGGACGGCGCGGCCCACAGGCCGGTCATGCTGCACCGCG
>JBKJQC010000243.1:0-2560 GCA_046593995.1 Polyangiales bacterium | reverse complement strand
GATCTTCGGCGACTGCGCCTCCGTGCAGGCGCATGCCCACGCGACGAGGACGAGGACGAGCGCGCGCGCCGTGCACCGAAACCGAGGCCCCATCGTGGTGGTAGTGTACCCGAACGGATGCAGCCCGAGCCCGCCCTCGCGCCTTTTCTGGAACCGACGGCGTTCGTCGAGAGCGAGCACGAGGCCATTCGCGCACTCGTGGCTTCCCTCGGTCTCGACCGTCACGCGGGCGGAACGCTCACGCGCAGTGAAAAGGCCGCGCGACTGTTCGAGCATGTGAGGACCGATGTCCGCTACGAGTTCATGGCGAAGTTCAGCCGGGCCGATTACCGGGCGAGTCACGTCCTCGCAGCCCATCAGGGCTTCTGCGTGCAGAAGGCGGTGCTCCTCGCCGCACTCGGTCGCGCAGCCGGCGTCCCGACGGCGATCCTCCTCTGCGACATGCGCGATCACGCGCTCCCCGAGAAGGTCGTGCGCGTGATCGGCACCGACGTGATGAAGCACCATGGGCTCTCCGCGATGTGGGTCGGCGGCGACGACGGCACCGAGGGTCGATGGGTGCGCGTGGACGCGAGCCTCGATCCGAAGTTCCTCGACAAGAAGCGCTACCCCCGCGTCGCGTTCGACGGCCGCGCCGACGCGCTCCTCCCCGCGCACACGCTCGAAGGCGCACGCGCTGCCGAGTACCTCGTGTTCCACGAGCACGGCGCCGAAGCAGGGCTACACGCTGACCTTCCGTTCGAGGAGACGGTTCAGGCGTTCGTGGATGGGTACCAAAGAGCTGATCTGCAGGCTCTGGTGGCGATGGGGCTCAGGACCGGGTGAGCGCAGCGACTCCCGCGTGAGCGTCCCGGACGAGCGTCGAACGCCAGGAGCGGCAGAGTTGCGGCGGGGGAAGAGAGGACGCATCCTTCCCTCATGTCCTACGGCCCCGTGAACGCCATCGCGCGCGAGTGCCCCAAGTGCAACGCCGCGCTCCCCCTCCCCACGCTCGCGCATTGCCCCATCTGCGGCACGCACGTGAAGAGCGCGGGAGACGTCGGCAAGGCTCTGGTCGACGCGATGACCGACGTGCTCGGCGATCCGCTCGGCCGTCGGCGACGCGATCAGCGCTGAGCGCCTCGCGAGAGCTACGTGCAGCGCGAGCTACTGCAGGAAGACCTCGAGCCGCGGACCGTTCCCCTTCGCGGCGCCCGTGGCGATCGCGACGCCGAAGCCCTCGCCTTTTCCCTCGACGCGAAGGCCCCACGAGCTCTGCGTCTTCTTGCCGAGGTCGATCGCGTACGCGGTGACGTCGATGCGCACCGGCCCGGCGCCGCGCGCAGCGACGATGGCTTCGCCGAGCGCTTCTGCGCGCGGGGCGCTGGCCCACGTGACGCCGAGCCCGCCCTTCAGCGACCACGGCTCGATGATGCGCTGCGCGCGGAGGAGCACGTCGTCGGGACCGACCTGCGCGCCCTCGGCGCGCTCGAGGACGAGGAAGGCTCGGAGCACCTCCTCCTTCGCCCAGAGACGGCGCGGGAACTTGAGCAGGATGCGCCCCCGCACGCCGACCGACGAGCCGAGGGCGATCATCGGGGGGCGGGCGGTGCCGCCGTCGTCGTCCTCGCTCGCGACGAACGCGGCCGCTTCGGGCTCGACGAGGATGCGGCGTGACGTCGCGGGGACGGCGCCGGACGTCGTCGAGGAGCTGCAGCCGGAGAGGACGCAGCTCTCCCCTTCCTTGCAGGATGCGCTGCCGCGGCAGGTCCGCGGCGCGGGAGTGCTCGAGCATCCGAGCGCGCACGCGGCGGATGCGAGGAGGGCGAACAGCGCGGGCGAGCGCACGACGACGAATCTTATCACGGCGGCTTCGTCACGGCGCCTGGCGGCTGGAAGTCGACCTCGATCGCGGTGAAGCCGAGCGCTCCGAGGGTCGCGCGCACCGTCCGTTCGGCCTGCGCGCGGGCGCGCTCGAGGATCCCGGCGTCCGTCGCGGCCTTCTGCATCGATTGCTCGGCGAGCAGGCGCGCCTTCGACTCGAGGGCCTCGTTGCGCTTGGCGAAGCTGTCGGTGGTGCGCGCGTAGACGTGCGTCTTCGCGTTGTCGAGATGGGCGTGGAAGATCTCCGGCCGCGGCAGCGTGACCTTCACCGACCGCTGCTTCCAGTCGACCTTCACGGCGTTGCCATCGAGCTTCGACAGATCGACACCCGCGGTCACCTCGCCGACGGCGACGAGCAGGAGCGCGTCCTTCGCCTCGACGAGCCCCCAGACGTGCTGCTGCGAGTCGGTGAGCTCGATCACCTTCTCCATCTGATAGCTCGCCGTCTCGAGGCGCGAGAGATCGCGCATCGCAAGGATCACGTCCGGCGCGGCCTTGACCTCGATCACGCTCGTAGTCGGCGCAGGATCCTTCGCCTTGCGACACCCCCGGACCTGATAGCCGAGCAAGCCGACGCCGACGACGAGCGCGATCAGCGCGATCAGCGCCGGAAGCCCGCGCCCGGGTGAGCGGGGCGGGATCTCCACGTCGCGGAGGCGCGTCATCTCGTTCAACCTGCGTCGGGCGAACCGCTTCG
>JBKJQC010000152.1:0-27345 GCA_046593995.1 Polyangiales bacterium | reverse complement strand
TCCTCGATGCGATCGCCGGCGAGACGCGGCTGGGTGCGCGCGGCAGCACTTCACGGACCTCCGTGCCTCCGCGCCTCCGTGTTCAATCCGAGCGTTCGAGAATCACGCTCGGTCATTTGGATTTTAGGGGGTAGCAGACCTCATTCGTCATGACGACGTCACGAAGCGTGGGGCGTTCGGATCGGTGGAAGCCCGCAAAACAAGCTGATTCTGCGTTGGCCGGCCGTTCGCAATGGGGATCACCCATGGAGGCCACCATGCTCACGATCCTTCGTCTCTCGTTCGCGTTCACCCTCGCCCTCACCTCGGTCGCATGCACCGCCGCGACCGGCAGCGAGGACGACGAGGAGCTCGTCTCGGCCGACGAGTCGATCGACATCGCCGGACAGATCACCGGCAGCGTCACCACCGGCTCGACGCTGCGGACGACCGACCCGCTGAACCTGCGCAGCGGCGCCGGCACCTCGTACGCCGTGCTCCTCGTGATGCCCGCCGGCGCCGAGGTGAGGGTCGCGAGTGGCACGCCGACCAATGGCTTCTACCAGGTGACGTACGGCACGAGAACCGGCTGGGCGTCGGGGAGCTATCTCGCGTCGGTCGCGCGGCAGCTGCAGGCGACCGAGGACGTGTACCTGCGCAGCGGCGCGGCGACGACGTACGACGCGCTCGACCTCGTGCCCGACGGCGCCACCGTCACGCTGCTCTCCGCGACGACGAGGAACGGCTTCTACAACATCAGCTACAACGGTCGCACCGGCTGGTCGCACGCCGACTACTACGTCGCGTCGAGCGGCGGCACCGGCACCGGCACCGGCTCCGCGAGCTGCTCGTCGTCGATCACCGCACTCTTCTGCAAGGTCCCGTACATCAGCCAGATCAACAACACCGGCACGGCGGACGACTGGAACAAGAACTCCAACTGCGGCCCGGCCACGATGGCGATGATCGGTCGCGCGTTCGGCTATCGCACCGACCTCAGCGAGGGCACGCTGATCAACCACCTCGCCAACGCCGTCGGCGTCGGCCCCGACGGCTCCGGCGCCGACAAGATCGCATCGATGGCGCGCACGATGGGCCGCCAGAGCAGCATCAAGTACGGCGCCGACGCCGTGTGGGTGAAGGGGCAGCTGTCATCCGGTCGCCTCGTCGCCATCAACGGCAACCGCGTCGTCACACTCGCGTACGACGGCAACTCGTCCACCAACGGCACGGGTACCCAGGGTCACTGGATCGTCGGCGCCGGCATCAGCCCGAACGGCAACATCCTCATCAAGGATCCCTCGGTCAGCGCGTGTCGAGAGCTCACGCCCGCGCAGCTGAACGAGTTCATCATCAAGAACTACAACGGCAATACGGCCGTCGCCGTGTGGTGATGGGTCGGCGCGCGAAGCAGCGAACCCTCCGTCATCGGAGGCGCTCCTCCGGTAAGATTCGACGAATGGGGCAATCGTCGATCACCGCCACGCGCACGCGTCTGAGCGCCATCACTGCGGCTCTGCTGACGAGCTGCTTCGGGTGCTCCGACTCCACGACCGACGACGTGCGGCTGGATGCGACAGACAGCGACTCGAACATCGCCGACACCAGCGACGACACGGGCGCACCGGACAGTGGTGCACCGGACAGTGGTGCACCGGACAGTGGTGCGACGGACAGCGGTGCGACGGACAGCGGTGCGACGGACAGCGATGCGACGGACGTCGGTGGGGACGCGACGGTGGAGAGCGGAGCGGCCGACGCGAAGAGCGACGCGAACGGCGACGTGTTCGATGCGAGCGGCGACGCGAGGTCCGACGCCAACATCGACACCGGCGTGGTCTGCCCCGCGGTGACGCCCCCGGTGCTCGAGGCGTTCGGCGGCACGACCCTCGATGCCGCGAAGTGGGTGACCGCGCTCCCATCGACCGCCTCACCGACCGTGACGATCTCGTCGGGGCGGGTCGAGCTCTCGAACGGCGGACACCTCGCGACCAGCGCGAGCTTCGATCCGAAGATCGCGCCCGTGCGGGCGACTGGCGAGTGGAAGGTCGCCGCCGCGGGGAACAACGAGAGGTTCTCCGTGCTGACGCGGAGCAGTGGAACGCCGACGTCCGGTACGGCGGAGACTTCCGCAGGGATCGAATGCGCGATCTCGGTGGGGCCGTCGGTCTCGGCGTCGTTCGTGGGGCGTGCGGCGTCGGTGACCGACGTCGTGGCGAGCGGCTCGATGAGCATCGCGAGCGGCGACACGATCACGTTCGACGCGTACGACGACGGAGATCTCGTGATCTGCACGTTCCGCAAGCGTGGAACGACGCAGATCGCCGCCGTGATCGGCAACAGCGCGTTCAGGCCGTCGACGAACAAGGTCACGTTCCACGACGCAGCGCGCGCCAACGCGACGAACACCGCGTCGCTCGATCACGTGATCGTCGAGCAGGGAATCCCGCAGCTCCCCTTGCACGAGTGGCGCTTCGACGAAGACTTTCCGCCGGTCGCGGAGGCGCTCGTCGGGAACGTGAACGGCACCTACGGGGGGAGCATCCTCCGCGCGGGGGGCTTCTTCGGCATCGGTGCGACCATGCCAGGCAACGAGAACGGCTACGTGACGTTCGGCAACGGCGCGGGGAAGTTCGGCACGAAGGACTTCACCGTGTCCTTCTGGTTCTGGGCGCCGAGCAGCACTTCTACGCGCGAGCTGTTCGGCACGCGCAACACGTCGGGGCCTGGCCAGTGGTTCTCGCTGCGTCAGACGGGCGCACAGATCGTCTTCGAGGTGTCGCAGGACACCTCTGGCACGAACGCGGCCTCCGTCACCAGCGCGACCTATGCCGAGGACGCGTATCACCATCTCGCCGCAGTGCGACGCGGCACTCGTCTCGAGCTCTGGATCGACGGAGTACTCTCCAGCACGAGCGCGGCGACGGCCGGGGTCGCCAACGTGAGCGGCACGGGCGCGCTGCAGTTCGGACGCACCTCGTTCACCACCACCGATGCCGCGCGCTTCCTGGGAAGCGTCGACATCTTACGTCTCTACGAGAGCGCGCTCGGTCGGTGCGAGATGCCGGTGCTCGCGACGAAGCCGTGAGTCACGGCACGAAGTCCTCGAGCTCTGACCTGTTCGTCCAACCCGCCTTGCGGCTCGCTACCCCGGCGTCGGCTCGTCCCCCGCAACACCGCGCGACTACTTGCACATCGGCTTCTTGTCGTCGTCCCACACACGCGTCAGCGTCTGCGGATTCTTCACGGTCAGCGCGTCGGCCTTCGGCGGATTGCGGGTGTCGTCGCCGAGCTTCGTGACCTTCACGTCGGCGTAGCGGCCGTCGCCCTTGTCGATGAGCAGGAACGCGTAGTACATGCCCTTGGCGCCGGTCACCTTGAGCTGATCGCCCTTGAGGCTCGCGATCGGCACCTCGAACGCCTCGATCCACTTGAAGTCGTACTTCTTGTTGACGATGCAGTTGTGGGTGAACTTCGGGATTCCGTAGAGCGGATCCTTCCAGAATTCAGGGAGGAGGGCGCGCGCGCTCAGCACCACGAACACCCGCTTCGCGTCCTTGAGCTTGACGGTGAGATCGGCCTTGTCGATCGTCATGTTGATGACCTCGGCGTCGTACGACCAGTTGCGATTCGCCGCGTCGTCGAAGGGCAGTGGATGGACCATCGGCGCTTCTGCGGCCACGACCGTCTTGACCGGCGGCTTGGCACCCTTCTGCCCGCAGGCCCAGCGCTGATCGTCGTCCCAGGTGCGGTTGAGCGTCTGCGCGTTCTTCACCGTGAACGGCGTCCCCTTGGGCGGATTCTTGGTTTCGTCGCCGAGCTTGGTGACGTTCACGTCGGCGAGCTCACCGTCCGCGCGCTGCACCAGCACGAACGCGTAGTAGGCGCCCTTCGCGTTCGTCACCTTGAAACCGGAGTCGCCGGCGCTCGCGAGGGGGACCTCGTTGGCCTCGATCCAGGTGAAGTCGTAGTCCTTCTTGACGACGCAGCGCTGGGTGAACTCGGGCGTCCCGTTCACCGGATCGGTCCAGAAGCCGGGAAGCAGCGAGCGGCTGCTGACGACGACCCACAGCTTCTTGGCGTTCTTCTTCTTGGCAGCGAGATCCGCGGCGTCGACACTCACGTAGAGCGTGTCGGAGTCCTGCGACCAATTGCGGTTGGTCAGATTGTCGAACGGGAGCGGGTGCACGCCCTTCGGGTACGCCGGCGCGGCGGCGGACTTCGGTCCCTTCTGCGGCGTGATCGTAGATTCGCTCGCAGTTCGATATACTCGCCGCGGTGACGAGGTACGCGGTCATTGTCGCGGCCCTGCTCGCAGGGTGCGGAGGACGCCTCGTAGGCGAGGATCCTGCGAGCTTTGCGGCGGACTCGTCACCCGACGACGCGCGCGAGGACTCGTCCGAACCTGGAGATGGGGGATGGGCGGACGCTTCTCCCTCCGACGGCTTCGCGGACACCCCGAAAGCCGACGCTTCTGCGCCAGACACTCCTCCCGCGCAGTGCCTTTCGCTCCCGAACGGGGTCCCGCTCCGCACGGGCGCCGCGCCTTCGTTCAAGCTCGCAGCGCCGACCCGCGTCGACCTCGGCACGCACCGCGCGTCGATCGTCGCGGCCGGCGACGTCACCGGGGACGGCCGCGCGGACGTCGTCGGAGCAGACTGGAACGAGCTGGCGGTGTTCGTACAGAGGAACGGCCAGCTGAGAGCGCCGGTGACGACGGCGTATCCCTTCGCCAACCCGAGCGCGATGACGCTCGCAGATCTCGACCGCGACGGAGTGTTCGAGATCGTCGTGGCCCAGCGAAGTGGTCTGCGCATCCTGCGCTCGGACGCGAACGGCAGTCTGACGACGGTGCGTGACGTCGCCGGCCCTGCGCTCGCTAGACTGCACGCCGACGACATCGATGGTGACGGGTTCGTCGACATCACGGGGATCGCAACCGGTCCAGACGGTTTCTCCGGCAACATCGTCACGTATCGCGGCAGCGAGAGCGGCGAGCTCGCGCCCGGCGACCCCACCCCCCTGACCGGATCCGTCGCAGACCTTTCGATCGTCGACTTCGATGGTGACGGCGTGAAGGACGTGGTGTTCACCACCGCGAACCTTGCGCCGCGCCTCGTCATCATGCGACGGGCGGGATCGAGCTGGGTGACGACGGAGTCGATCGCGCTCGACGCGGTAGAGCGTCCGGCGTGCGCGGTGGGCGACCTCGACGCGGACGGACGCAACGATGTCGCGCTCGGTGATTCGAAGTACCAGCGCGGGCTGGTGCTCGTGCTTCACCGCAACGCCGACGGCACATTCGCCGCTCCACGTCGCGTCGCCGAGAACTACTACGGCAGCGGCCCGATCCAGATCGTCGACGTCGATGCCGATGGCGTGAAGGACCTCGTCGTGCTGCACCCGACCGCTTTCGAAGTCGGGGTGCTCCTCGCCAGGGGCGCGACACTCGCGACCGAGGTCAAGACGAAGTTCCCGACGGCAGGGAGCGTGAGCTACGACTTCGCCGTCGCGGACGTCACGTGCGACGGCTGCCCTGACGTCATCGGAACCGACGTGGGCGGACTCGTCCTGTTCCGTGGAACCGGCTGCGCCTCGAGGTAGCACGAGACGACCGAGCGAGTCGCGTGCAGCGCGCCGGGTTGGCGTCGACGATCCTCCCCTCGACCGCCCGGCGAGCCCTTGTTCAATGGGGGCTGCGATACGACCAAATACCATCGATTACCAAGCCGGAAGACCGCTGGGTTGGCAGAGTGTTCGCGATGACCCAGTCCGGCGACGCACCGCGCGCAGCGGCGCGCCTCGATCTTGTTCTCCGTCTCCACAACGTCCACGCCGACGAGGCTCGCGAGATCGTGGCCGACATCTTCCCGGTGACGACGGACGAGCACGACGACGGATGACCGTCACGCCGCTCGCTGCAGCACCCGGAACACCTGCGTAGCACCGAGCGGACGCCCGGAGCGCGCGACGACGCCGCGCGTCGCGAGCGCGAGCACCGAGCGCGCGGAGCTCGCCAAGGTATGCGCCCGCCGGATCGTACGCGCCCGCGATCCCCGCCGCCCGAGGCAGGCGTCGTTCGACGCGACGTCCGATGTGGCGGCCGATTCGCCGTTTGATGCGTCGGCAAACGACGCAGCGGGCGGCGGCTGACCCGTCCCGAGCCGAAGACGAAGACGGGTAATCAACGCGACGGGGTCAGTTCGGGAGCCCCCGCCTCATCCGTGTCACGCTCGGGGCGTGCGGCCCGTCGCGTTCATCCTCTCGCTGTCGCTGCTCGTGCGCGTCGCGCACTCGGCCCCGATGGACGAGGAGGATGCCACCGCGGCGCTCGGACGCGTCGTATACCGGTCGTGTGGCAGGGGCGGCGCGGGCGTCGTGAAGGTCACGTTCGCCGCCGATGGTCACGCGAGTGCCGACGTCTCGGACGGCGCGTACTCGCTTCGCACCATCCAGTGTCTCGAGCGTCGCTTCGCTGCAGTACGCGTCGCGCCATTCGACGGTGCGCCACGCACGGTCGCGTATGCGATCGCGCTCGCCCCGGATCCGCCGGCGACACCCGCGATTCGATACGTGTACGTCGACTTCAAGCCCGACGAGTGGAGGCATGGGGCCGCCGTGCCCCCAGGGTTCCGCGTCGAGCACTCGCTCCGGCTCGGGCCGCTATGGGCCGCGATCCCGCTCAGCGGCTTGGGATCCTTGTTCATCATCGGCGACGTGCTCAACGCGGACCGCATCAACCCGGAGACCGGCAGGGCTCAGGGCACAGGGTTGGTAACGCTCATCGGCGCAACGTTCGTCGTTGCCGGCTCGATCTGCGCGCTCTTCGGATTCGCAGGGAAGGATCGGCTGGTCAAGGATCCCAGCGCGACGACGTGGAGCTCACGTGTGCGCCCGGCGATCGGACCGATGGGCGGCGGCGTCACCTTGCTGTTCTGAGCGTGTCGTCCGTGGTCCGTGCCCCGTTGCACCCCGCCAAGTGCAGCGACGAGCCCCTGCCGCTCGCCCACCTCCGCGCCCGGACGTCCACCTTGAAAAGACAGCCGGGCACGCTCAGGGATCGAGCTAGGTGGTCTGCACGGTGGTTCGCGCGCGCGGTCGCTCACCGCGGGAGGCCGATCGCTCCCCCGCGCACCTTCTTCGAAAGGTCAGCGCCGACCAGCCAGTCGAACCACTCACGCTCGATCGGGCCGAGCGCCCGAAGGAGAGTGAGGGCTTCTTCGACACAAACGTGAACACAACGCCCAGGCTCTGCACCTTGCGCGGGTTCGGATACGTGTTGCGGAACTCGTCGAGAACGTTCTCGATCAGCGAGTAACCCAGGATCGAAAAACGATCCGGCCGCATCGGCACGAGCATGAAGTCGGACGCCATCAGCGCGGTCGGCGTCAAGACGGGTGTGACTGGCGAACGTATGCCGGATCGTGAAAGCGAACGTAGGGCCGCGTCTTGCCGCTCCTCGTGATCGACGGGAAGGCCGCGCGCGTCAGCACGCGTTGCAGCGTTTCCTGGAACGTGCGCGCGGAAGGCTTGTGCATCCGACCCGCGGCGTTCGGGAAGAGCAGCGGACACGGGCACCGCAACCACCACTCGCGTAGGACGGGGAGCAGCGCATCGACGATGGGCGCGTGCCGCACGTCTTCCGCTTTCGTCGGTCCCTCGAAGCTGCGTTGTATCGTGATGAGCCGGCGCTCGAAGTCGACGTCGGCCCACTCCAGCGCGGCCAGCTCCCCCTGTCGCGCGCCAGTGAAGATCGCCGTCGTGTAGAGCGCGTGCACGAGCGCGCCCTCATCCTCGGAGGCGCGAAGGAAGCGCTCGATCTCGTCGCGGGTCGCAGCCACTGGTAGTCCGAGCTGATCAAGCGCACGCGGGGCTTGCGGATCCGCGGGACCTTCTCGAGCCACCCGAGGTCACGCGCGTAGTTCAGCATCGCCAGGAGCAGCGTCAGCAGATTGGCCAAGGTCTTCTTGTTGAGCTCCTGCCGATCCCTCGCGAACGCATCAGCGTGGCCGACCCCCACCTCGCGGAGCGCGATGGCACCGAAGAACGGACGAAGGTGCCGGCGGATGATCGACTCGTCGTCCTTCCGACTCCTCTTGAGCGGAGCGCGATCCGTCAGCCACTTGTCGCAGACGTCGCCGAACGTCCGCGGCGGGGGCGCGACGTCGCGACGCCCCGCCTTGATCTCGGCCACGTTCGCCTCGTGGCGCTTGAGCACGAGCGCGGCTTCCCGACGATCCTCGTAGCACTCGCTCCGACGACGCCCGGTCTCATCGATCCACCTGATGCGCCAACGGTCCCGGAACCTGATCGGTTTCGCCACAGCCTTGCTCCTGCATCGAGCAAGGTCCCCAGTCCGCTGACACGATCCGCCGCCGGTTTGCAGCAAAGCGCGGTTGCAGGGTCTGGCCACATCGTGGCCACAAAATCGAACCGGGGAGTTCGCCGCTTTCGGCTGAACTCCCCGGATTCTCTTCAGTTGCGCGGGGGCGCTACGCGCGCTGGAGCACGCCATTTCCGTGGAGTTCGTGGTGCGGCTCGCCGCCTGACCCGAAGCGCCGCCGTGACCGCCGGCGTGCGACGCCGATCGCCTGGAGGCACGTCTCATCCGCTCGTCGAAGCATTGCCACCGGCCCTGCGCATGACCTACCGTGCACCTGAATGAGCGACGACGCGCTGGCTTCGATGGCCCCGCCGGAGTCGCCCTACGTCAACCAGACCGTGAAGTCGGTCCGCCTGGAAGCGTACTTCCGAGGCCAATTCGACGTCCTCTCGCGGTGCGGCATCGTCCAGTCTCGGCTGCGTGAGCAGTTCCCCGACCTGCTCGTGCCGAACGTGACCGCGATCGGGGAAGCGCTTGCGCTGCGCCCCTTCCAGTTGCGGAACGTGAAGTCGAACACCGAGGCGTTGGGACTCGCTATCCACCAGGTGTCGTACGTCTCGTACCGCTATCCGGGGTTCGAGAAGTTCTGCGCGCGCGCCGTCGAGCTACTGACCGACGCGCTGCGCGACCTTCAGATCGACGAGCTCGAACGCGTGTCGTTCCAGTACGACAACGAGCTTGGTATCCCGCGATTGCCCGATGGATCGATCCCGCTCGACCAGTTGCTACTGGTCGACGTCAAGGTCGGCGAAGACCTAGGTCGCTTCATCGACATCGACATGAAGTGGTCACGCCAGGCCCCCGGCGGGCGCCTTCACCATGCCGTGCAGGTCGAACGCGGTGAGGTCGGGGACAAGCTCAAGTTCACGATCGCGGCCGAGGTGACACCCGCTGGGCCGGCCTCTCGGCTCGACGAACTAGCCCGACAGGCGCACGCTCAGGCGCGGCGCTACTTTGACGGTCTCATCACGCCTGCCTTTCACGACTTCTTGCAGGGGAAGATGAAGGGGGGTGCTTCATGAACTACCGAGCGTTCGAAGACGAGCGACAGCGACAGCCCGAAGAGTTTTCGGGTGACCGCCCGTCAATGCGATCGGTGCCAGCGTCGGAGCGTCGAATCGAGACGCAGCTCGAAGGACCGACGCGTCTCTTCACCTTCAACAGTCCGGGCCTCGTCGTCGACCTGACGAAGCGCCACGGCGGCATCCACATGGCGAGTCCCATGGTGAAGTTCGCCGGCTTCGGAGCCACGGAACCGGCCGCCCGCAGGGACTTCGCTGGTCGGTTCGAGGCGGACTACGACGCGGCGAAGCGTGTCGGCGGCGAAGCGTGGGCACGGTTCGACACTGCGGTCGCGAGCGTGCAGTGCTCGGCGGCGGGCCCGCCGGTCGAGGAGTTCTGGGAGAGCAGCGTCGCGAGGAAGTGCATCGCCGACATCGCGCGGCTGTCGAATGCCGGCGACGACGAGGCGGCACTCGACGTTGCGTACGACACGGTCGACCGCCTTCTCACCGAGAGGAAGTTCCAGGAGTGCGACGACCTGCTCGACCTCGTCGACGTCGACAGCATGGCCCTGGCGGTCTCGCTCGGTCTCTGCTCGATCACATCCCCCGCCCGGCGCGAGCTCCGGCGGCGCGCGAACTACGTACAGAGGCTTCGAGAACGCCTGAGGCGCACGGACGCCGAGCGCGTGGAGCGGCTGCTCGCAGGCATCGGGTGACACGAGATGACGGTGGAGGCGAGGCTCCGCTGCCCGCCATGGGCTAGCCAGCGCACGCCTCACGCTGCGGTTGCCATTCGTTCGTTCACGAATGGCCTGACGCACGCGGCGGTGCTCAATAGAAGCGGCGCGAAGGTGCTCGCACTCGAGGTGCGCGCGCACGGCGAGCTTTGCAACAACGTCGCGTCGCCGTCACTTTCGTTCGTCGAGATGGACATCGAGCCCGAGAGAGCGAGCATGCTCGCTGCGCGATGTCGCCTGATTCACAAGCGCCACGGACAGATGGGCCTTCCCTACGCCTTTCGGTATGAGGTGACCCGTTTCTCCCCCGACGGCTCGATCGTTCTCGGCCCGCAGGAACACGGCGTTACGTGCGCCACGTTCGTCCTCGCGGTGCTCGCTTCCGAAGGCATCGAGCTCGTCGACGTTCCTACATGGCCGGCAGCGGACTCGGACGACCAGCGGTGGAAGACGATCATGATCAACGTTGTGCGCGCGAAGGATCCCACCCACGCGGAGACGCTGTTCTCTCAGGAGATGGGCGCGCCTCGATTTCGTCCCGAGGAGGTAGCAGGAGCGGCGGCGGTCTACGCGGGAGCGGCGGTACCATTCGCGACCGTAGTCAACGAGGCCGCGGCGGTGATGCGGAAGCTGAAGCCGGAGCCGCCGCCGACGGCTTAGAGCCAGCCTGACGCATGATCACGCCGAGCTCAGCGAGCGCGAGCGCGCAGGTCGTCGGGGGTCAGCGACTCCATCTTGGCGAGCGTCGCGTCGACCTGCCGAGCGAGGCGCTCGCCCCGATCCAGTGCAACCTCGAACTCGGCGAGCCACTGGCCGGACGTCGGCGTCTCCTCCGATTCGGTGTTCGGCTCGGTCATTCTCGTCGCTCCGGTGCTGAACGCCTGCGCAAAACGTCGCGCCGGCGTCCTCCAATGTCAAGGCGGGTCGTCGCTCGAAAGATCGACGACGCCGCGGTCCGCCGAAGGCGTGCTCGACATGATGCTTCTCGAGCATCGTGTACCCGCCGCTCGCGATCTCCGCGTTGGCGCGACGCTCTCGGGGTCACTCTCCACCGACCTCGCGACCGCCATGACGTGCTGCCCGAAGTCGTTGTCTCCTCGCGACGCTTCTTCAGCGTGACGCTGGCAGGGCGCTTGCGCCTCGGTGCCGGGAAGGCGAAGGCGGAGACGACGATGGGCAAGGACAAGCGCGTGGCTCGTGGCGTCGAATGGGTCGGGGCGATCGTGACGATGCCCGCGTATGTCACGGGTGAGGGAGTGCCCTACCGACCGGAGGTGCTGCTCTGGATGATTCCGGGCGGACCGATCGTCGGGATGACGATGGCCAGGCCCGGCGAGCTACTGGGACGTGCGGCTCGCCACCTTCAAGAGACGATCGAGAGCCCGACGATCGGCCGGCCAGGCGCTCCCGCGCGCTTGCGCGTACCGTCGCCCGAGCTCGCCGATGTGCTCCGCGACGTCGTTCCCGGCACCGACGTCATCTGCGCTCCGACGCCCGAGCTCGACGACGTCTTCGCGATGATGCGCGACCGGATGGGCGAGGATGCGGAGACCGAGCAGACGTACCTGTCGCCCGGGATCGGCGTGGACGCCGTGGACGCGTTCTTTCGCGCCACGGCGGGCCTATTTCGAGCGAATCCGTGGGGGATCATCCCGAGCGACGAGAGCGTCCTCTCCGTCACGATCGAGCAGCTCCACGTGCGGGAAGCGGCGGTGTGCGTCATCGGTCAGATGGGACAGAGGTTCGGCTTCATCCTGTTCTCTGACCTCGACGCGTGCGAGGCCTATCGCGACCTAGCCGAGACCGTAGAGCACGAAGATCCGGTCGTGCCGCCGCACTTCGCCCTCAACTTCGAGCGCGGCGCGGAGCTCTCGGCGGCCCTTCGCAAAGAGATCGCGGAGCACCGATGGGAGGTCGCGAACGCCGACGCGTATCCCTGGCCCGTCATCATCGACGAAGATCTCGTCGCGAGGCCGCCGACCGCCGAGGAGCTCACGATCGCGGAGGCGATCTCGCTCGCCCTTCCGCAGATCCTCGCGGAGAGGACGGAGCTGCTCGCCGCGTGGAATCAAGGAACGCCGTTCGCACGGACGGTCTCCGTGAAGAGCCACGCGGGCGAGATCGAGGTGACCCTGCGCGCCCCCTACGAGGCGGAGGGACGAAGGTGGCGACCGCCGTACGATGTGCTCGCCGATTTGTCCGGGCTCGCGGAGGACGACGAGGAGATCGACCACATGGCCCGGAGAGAGCTGGAGGACGAGCTCGTCCGAAGGTTCGTCGAGTCACCCGAGGCCAGCGCGCTCACGGACATCCAGTCGTGCCACTTCGTGATGGACTTCGCCGCCGACTACTTCGGGGCCACCATCGCGACGCTCGGTCCGAGCGAGCTCCGCGAGATCGTCTTCGAGATCATCCCCCGGAAGGTCAGCATCGACGCGTCGAAGGCGCGGTGGATCATCGACGAGAACCGAGCCTTCTACGCCTTCTTGAGGCGCGAGTTTTCCCTCGAGCAGGCCGATGCCTGCCTCCGTGTGCTCGGCGGGGACGCCGTGAAGAAGCTCGAGGCGGCGCTGTCGAACCGCGCCAACTTCGGAATGGCGAAGTCGCTGTTCATGGCCGGGCGTGAAGCGGGCTTCGACGTCGATACGAAGGAAGGCATCGAGGCGTGGATGGCACAGGCTCAGGACCGCCCCCGACCGGCAGGCTTCTCGCTGCCCGGAGCCCTGCCCGTCCAGCGCCGCGATCCCGCCGCAACGCGCGCCAAGAAGAATCAACGCAAAGCGGCGCGCAAGGCCCGCAAGAAGAACCGGTGAGCGGCGGTAGTGGATCGCGCATGCGCGTGGCCACTCGCCGATCCCGGTCGGATCGATCGCCCGGCCGCGGGGGAGGAAGTTTTTCGGGAGCGGCGCGCCGCAGGCGGAGGTGATCCTGCCAGAGCACGAACGCGTCTCGGCACCGCGCCAGCACCAGGCGGCCGATCACCCCGCCGTCGCCGGACGCGATCGTAGCGAGCGGTCGTTCGATCTCGAGCGGGGTCCGCGCCGGATGTGTTGTGTCCGATAAACATCGTTGACACAACCAAGCCGGACGCGCACTCTGCGAACCCTGGAGGACGCTCGCATGGCCTATGTACGCACCCGAGGGAACCAACTGCTCATCGTGCACGGCGTGCGCGATCCGAAGACCAAGAAGGTCGAGCAGAAGATCCTCTTCACCCTGTACTCGCAGGCGGAGGCCAAGGCGGTCCTCGGCGAAGGGCCCAAGTTCTCGTACTCGTTCGAGAGGCTCCTCGAGCACGAGTACCCGGACCTCTCGTTCGACTGGAAGGCGATCAAGGAGACAATCGCGCACGAGATGGAGGTGCTGCCCGACACCTACGATCCATTCGGTGCGCGCGTGGTCACTGGGTTCCGGCGTGACCTCGTAGCGTTCACCCGGCAGCTCGCGCTCTCCGATCCGCAGACGCTCCTGCCCGCCGCCGAGCTGATCAAGGCGCATCGCGCCGAGCTCGAGGTGCTCGTCGATCTCCTCGGCTTTCGGATCAAACTATCGAACCAGAAGCCTCACGAGTTCAACCAGGACAACATCTTCTATTGGCGCTCGGCGCTGCGTGGGAGCGAGGTCCCTCCCGAGGCGGAAGAGTTCGCCTGCGCGTACTACGAGAAGGGGGATCTCGACCATGCCGAGGCCGCGTTCCGAATGCTCGCCGAGGCGTTCCCGAGCTATGCCGAGGGCTGGAACTACCTTGGACTCATCGAGCTCCAACGTGAGCGACCGAAGCATGCCGTCGAGCACTTCGTGAGGACGATCGAGATCGCGAAGACGTGCTTCCCGACCAAGCTCGCGAAGCGCCACTACTGGAACGATCTCCGCACGCGGCCGTACATGCGCGGCCTTCGCAACCTAGCGCTCACGCTCGTCCGACTCGGTCGCTTCGACGAAGCACGCAAGCACGTCGATCGGCTCGATCGACAGTGCGGCGACGATCTCACGGCGAGCTCGTATCGCGCCTCGATCTGCCTGAACACCGAGGAGTGGAAGGCGGCGGCCGATGAAGCCCTGCGGCTGCGCGAGGTATTTCCGGCGGAGGACTTCGTTGCGGCGTTCGCGCTGTTCGAGATGGGCGCGAAGAACGAGGCTCGCGCGTCGTTCCTCCACGCCGCCCTCCACCACCCGCGCGGCGCGCGCCTTCTCGCCGACATCCGAGAGAAGTCACGACCGAACGGACGCGAGATCGAAGACCACAACGCCGGCGTGGGGGTCTTCCAAATGCTCCCTCGGTACTTCAAGGGCCCGAAGCGTTCGTCGGTGAGGTTCTACCGCGCATTCCTCGAGCACCCGAGCATCGCCATGTTGCTCACGGAGATGGCGGAGCTCGGCACTCGATGGTCCGGGCCGACGGCGGACCGGAAGTCTTTCGAGCGCATGACCGAGATGAGGAAGACGAGCTTCGCGGAGGGCGTCGTCGACGATCTCTTCGGCGGCGGCAGCAAACGAGAACGGGCGGCGGCGACCATTCACTGACGGACGGTGGCTGGAGGAGATGACCACGAGGGGAGGGATCGGAGCATGTCGCGACGCGAGAAGCGGAAGACCGACAAGGAGCGCGTGGCCGAGGGCAAGGCGCTCTTGGCGAGCATGCCCAAGCTCTCCGAGACGATGCTGGAGTTCGGCGCGCCGTTCCTCGCGTTGCTCCCGAGCCCTCCGGCGCTCGAAGAGCTGCGCCGCGCCATGATGGTCGTGACCGTCGCTTGGAACCTTCCGCTTTACGAGAAGCGGCGGCACCCGCAGGCCGCGTCGTTCAGGGCGACGTTTGAACAGATGTTGGCGCAGCTTCCGCCCGACGTCGCGAAGATCCTGGAGTCGATGTTGTACTCGCGCCTCGTCAAGTACGCGAACGACCCTCGAACGGGCTTCGCCGAGGTCGTGGAAGACGGCCACGGGCGAGCGAACGTGTCGGCGACGGCTGCGCTGACCGAGGACTGGGTTGGAGCGTAGGCGGCACGCACGGCGTCGCGTCGCCCCGGCGCCTCGGTCGCGGCGCGCGGTTCGCTCCGGACCGGGCCGTCCGTCCCATCCGCGTGGGAAGCGCGCTGCGCGCTGCCGACGAGGTCGTGCGGAGGCCCGCATGCGCGCGAAACCAGCTCGTCGGCTGCGCGATGCGGTCACCCGTTCGCAGGCGCTGTCTGGGAAGCGGCGTTCCGCCGACGCAGCCAGCAGGTCGGAACTGCGAGTACGGCCACGTGGACGACCATCGCGGACTGTACAAGGGCGACGACCGCGCCCTACGCTTCGGGCCGCGTGCCGACCTTGCGCTTACCTGCCACGATCTCGGAGTGGAGGTTCCCGGCGTGACACGACGCAAGTATCGGAATCCGCCCATCGAGGAAGCGCTCTGCGAGTTCCAGTTCGCGGACGGCAAGGACTGGGATCTCGCGACGCCAGCAAGGCTTCAGGATGCGTTCAGGAAGCGCTACCCGGCGAAGCCTCGCTTCCAGCAGTCTTTCGCCGCGAACCTCGCCGCGGGCCCACAGTCCTCCCCATCGATCGCCCTCATGCAGGGCACCGTCAAGACCCAGTTCACCGATGACGCCGGAACGAATCTCGTCTCGGTAGCGCCCGGACTGCTCAGCATTCACGTGCTGCGGCCGTACTGTGGGTGGGAGGTGTTTCGGCCACAGATCGAAGAGGCCGTCAGCACCTTCGCGACGCTCACGGGAGCGACCACGGTGACGAGGATCGGCGTCCGGTACATCAACAAGATCACGCTGCCCAATGCGGACGACATCGACCTGCATCTCCTGTTCCGCTGCATCCCGCCCGATGTTCCCGAGCTACCGACGCGCCTCGTCAGCTTCATGCACCGGACGGAACACGCGCACGAGGAAGACACGAGCCTTATCATGACCCTCGCGTCCCTCGCCGAGCCGCGCAACGAGGTGCTGCTCGACTTGGATGTGATCCGGCACCGGGAATACGACCCGTCAGCGGCGATGCACGCCGTCGAGGAGCTACGGACTCATCAACGAAACGCGTTCGAGGCCGTCATCACGGACGAGCTGAGGAGCCAATTCGATGCCGCCTGAAGTCCTACCGTCCGAGCGCCTCCACCGCCCGCTTCCCGGCACCGGCCGTCGGGAACCACTGGCTCGTGCGCCGGAGCGGATCAGCTTTGGCTCGATCGAGGTCGCAAGCTCCGCCGGCGTCACGGGTCTCTCCTCCTTTTCGGGTCGGACATCGCAGGCCTTGCTCGACGCCGTGAATTCCCTCCTCACCAGCGAGACGCTCCGCCGTCACCGCGAGTGGTGGCCGACGCTGTTAACGGTCTCCTCGCCGGTCGACGGGCCGGTGCTGGAGCGCACCTTGAACGAGCTCTTCGAGGAGCCGATCCAGGACGGCGTGACTCATTCGGCGGAACGACTCGTCGCTCAGGCGACGCGGACGTCGGCAGGTCGACGTCGGCTCTCGGCGCTGCTTGCCGATAGTGGTTTCGCGCACCGAGTCGGGCTGCTGCGGTGCATCGGGCGCATTCCGGTGCGCGACGTGGCCGAGTGGGGCGTCGGCCGGGCTGCGGAAGCGCTCGAGGATCGCAGCGCGGAGGTCCGCGACGCAGCGATCCGCGCGCTTGAGTTACTGGGGCACGCGTGAGGCGGCGGCGGTCCTGAGAGCCCACCGCGATCCCGAGCGCTGGTTGAACGACTACGTAGCGGAAGTGCTCGCCGACATGGAGTGACGGGGTGCTCCTCGGCCGAACGGTCTCACGCGCGAAGTGGAATGCCTCCAGCGAGCTCGCGCTTGACGAGGTCGCGGCCGACACCGTCACGTCCGATCTGCGTACGACCAAGAACACTCTCTCGATGTGGGCAGGTGATGGCCCCGCAGAGAGCCTGGTAGATGATACGGCGCTGGCGTGTGCCGCCGCGAGAGACCGCGCCGACAGCATCGACGTCGTCTGGCTCGACCGCTCGGCTTTAGTAGCGGCGGGGCTCGCCATCGAAAGCACCGCCGGTCACACGCCCGTCGCGGACCTCGTCGAGCGGCACGCGGATGTCGTTCGCTTGGACATTGTCCGCCTCGGAAAGGTCGCGGCACTGATCGCTGACGCCATCCGCCTTCGATCGCAGGTAAAGCGCATCACGCGCGCGAAGGTGCTCGACCTTCTCGTCGCCGCCGTCAACAAGGGACGCCTCCCGCTCGCGGAGCTCAAACAGCCGCTCCAAGACGAGGTTCGCGCACACAGCGCCAAGTCCAAGTAGGAACGCGCGAACCCGTCGATGGCGCCGGCCAGTTTCCGCGGACTGAAGCCTGGCCCAACGCGATGAGCACGATGTCGGTGGCGGCGATGGTGACGAGCCGCTCACGCCTCAGTGATGTGTAGAATGCATCGGCGACGATGCGGAGCCGCTCTGCGGTTGGCCCCCGATGGCGAAGAGAGCACCAACTGCTGCCGAGCTCCTCAACGGCCGCGCACATCCGGCGGCCGACGCGATCCTGCGCTGCATCCAGGAGGAGAACCCGACCGATCGTGGGCTCCCGCGCCGCGAGACCGAGCGGCGCTACGCACTGAAGGCGCGGTTGCAGTCGTTGCTGATCAAGCATCACGGTCCGTCGCTCTCGATCGAACGCGACGAACGGGACGAACGCGTGATCCTTCTGCGCCACCGCGTAGGCGAGGAAGCGGCGACGCACGCGATGATCGACTCGCTCGACGAAGACGCGCGCGCTTTCGTGCGAGGCGTGCTCGATCGCGGCGAGCGGGAACCTGACGTCGCGCCGCCGGAAACGACTGGCGGCAGCAAAAGCAAGCGCGGCACGGTGCTCGACGGCGTGAGCGAAGCCCGCGCTGCGATCGAGGAATACGACCTGGAACGAGCGCGCGTGATCCTCGACGCGCTCCTCGTGGACGACAGTGATGACGTCGAGGCCGCGGCGCTCCTGACGGAGCTGCTGGTCGACCATCTGGCGCTCGACGACGAGGCTCTCGCACTCGAGCTGGGGAAGGTCGCGCAGAGGGATTTGCGCGTGCGTTCGCGCCTTGCGATCGCCACCGCGCGCGTGGCGCTCGCGGACGGGCGCGACGCGGACGCCGCGCGCGCGATCGAGGGAGTCGACGCCGCGCTGGTCGCGGACTCGCTGGCGCCTCTTCGCGAGGAGATCGCCAAGAGAAGGCTGGCCCTTCGGAACGAGGCGGAGGCCCGGTTGCAGCTCGCCGTCCGATCCGTCGGGCCGGCAGATGCCCTCGCAGCGGCGCGCGCGCTCCTCGCGTCGTTCCCCGAGAGCGAGGTCGCGCGCCGCGTCGGCCGGGACGCCGAGCGCGAGATCGGTCGTGCGCTCTCGGACGCTGCGGTTGCGCGCGCCGATCGAGCGGTGGCGAGCAACGACCTCGATCGCGCCGCGGTGTGCCTGCGTGAAGCGCTGCCGAACGCGCAGGACCGCGCCCTGCTCGAAGCGCGCCTCACCTCGGTCGAGCGCGACATCGCTGCACGCGATCGGAGCGTCCGCACGACGAACGCGATCGCCCAGATCTCCCGCTCCTGCAACGAGGCCGCGATCGCCACATACCTTGCCCTCGACGACGCTGCGCGCGATGGCGTCCGTCGCGAGCTCGCATTGCAGGTCCTCGACTGGGCCGAGACGCTCCGGATCCGTGGAAGCGCCGTGAAGACCGTCGCGACCGCGGTCGTCGCCCTGGCGCGGGCGATGGGCGACGCGCGAGCAGCGCACGAGATCCTCCCGTACGCCTCGGTCCTCGCCGACGTTCCCGAGGCGCAGCGGCTCTACGCGCAGCTCGAACAGGAAAAGCGCGACGAACGCACCCGGCGCGCGCGCACGATGCTCGAGGATGCGCGCTCGGCAGTCCGCGAGGGGCGCAACGACGACGCAGCCAAGCGGCTCGGCGTGATCCGTACGAGCGATCTGTCGAGCGACGAAGTCGCCGACCGTGCGGCGTTGCTCGCCGGCATCGAGCACCGCCGGCAACGCGATCGCCTGGTCGCGACGTACCATGCAACCGTCGAGAGCAAGCCCTTCGCAGCGCAAGAGGCGCTCGCCCTCTTGGTCGCGCGGCATCGCGGCGACCCCACACTCTCACTCGACGAATGGTGTGGCCGCACGGACGAGCGTATCGCGCGTTCGTTCAGGTTCACCTTCGAACGGACCGCCATTCCGTTGGCAGACGTCCCGTGGCTCGTCGAGGCCGAGGGAGGGGAGGACGCGGCGCGGCTCGTCGCCGAGATCGATGGACGCCCGCACCTCTTGATCGCCCACGTGCATGGCATGTTCCTGTGCGTGTTCATCGTCGACGCCGACAGGGAAGTGATCGTCACGCGGATGAGTTTGCGCGCGTGGGGCCAGATGACCTCCGCCGATTGCGTTTGGGATGGAACGACGCTGCGCATGCTGAGTCGCGCAGGCGCGCTGACCGTCGACACCGCGAGCGGGCGCGTCGTCGGGTGGACGGGGTTCGAGGGTGATCCTGCCACCCTCCGCATGGACGACGCGCTGCTCGCCCACGATGGGGTGTATGCCTGGCTGCATGGCGGGCAGGCGGGTCACGCTCCCGCATTCGACATCGTCAACCTGGAGAATGAACGGGGTGTGCGACGCCTCGCCGGCTGGAGCGCGCGGACGATCCCCGGGGTCCCGCCGCGCGTTCAGGTTCATGGCGAGAACGGCACGACGATCTACGACGCGCGCGGACAGGTTCTCGACCGCTGGGACGGGACCTCGTTCGACGCGCTCGTCCGGATGCCCTCCGGGAACGCATGGGTCCACTCCCGCGGCTCGCTCGAGGGCACCGCTGGCGAGATCGAGCTGTGGATCCGTCGGGACGACGGAGGGCTCGTTCGCGCGGTCGGCGTGCCGGGCACCGATCGGTCGCGCCGTCACTGCCTCTTCACGGCAGGCGATCGCGTGGTGCTCCTATGCCGCGATGAGGAACGCACGCGCCTCTTGTATTTCCGCGAGGAGGGTGACGGACTGGTCCTCGACGACGAGAGCCCTGTACCGCGTGAGGTCGACGTCTCCACGGACGAATGCGCGCGCCGCGCGTTCTCGGTCTGGTCGACGCTCGAGGGGCCACGCATCGTGAATCTCGAGCGCCCGCAGGTACTGCCCTCCGAAGCGGGCACGCTCGCGCTGCCGCAGCTGCGCTGGATCTCGTGTGGCAGGGCCCCCCCGTTCGAGCTCGCCGAGCAGGCGCTCGCCGATGGCGATTCCGCGGCGTGCCATTCCGCGCTCGATGCACTCTCCAGTCTCGTGATCGGCGAGGACCAGCGCGCGCACGCCTTCCACCTGCGCGCGCTTGCCGCATTGATCGAAGGCGACGACGAGCGGGCCTTGCGCGCGGTGACCGACGGCGCCGCGATCGACGTAGGGATGTGTCGTTTCGACTCGCTGCTCGAATACCTCGAGCGACGCGACACCGACTCGGACGTCGCCGCCTTCCTCCGTGCCGTCGCCGACGCTGACGCGGCGCTCGACGCCGGCGATCCGCATCGCGCGCTCACGGCGCTCGATGTTCGGGTCGTCCACTGGGCGCAGGAGCTGCAGTCGCAGGCCCGCTTGGCAGCGACGTGGCTCGAGCTCGGGGATACGGCGAACCCTCCGGAGTTCGCGCAGTATCACGCGCTGGTGGCCTTCATCGCGAGTCACGGCGATCCGTACGCGAACGAAGCGCTCATCCCCCGGCGGAAGTGGTCAGCTGCGAAATTGAAGGAGCTCGCGAAGCGGGCGCTCGATTGGTTGGCGGTGGGAGATCCGAGCTACCGGAGCCAGCCCGACGCATGATCACGCCGAGCTCAGCGAGCGCGAGCGCCCTGGTCGTCGGGGTCACCGACTCCATCTTGGCGAGCGTCGCGTCGTCGCGTCGACCTGCCGAGCGAGGCGCTCGCCCCGCTCCAATGCAGCCTCGAACTCGGCGAGCCACTGGCCGGACTTCGCCGTCTCCTCCGATTCGGTCTTGTTCGGCTCGGTCATTCTCGTCGCTCCGGTGCTGAACGCCTGCGCAGAACGTCGCGCCGGCTTCCTCAAGGCGGGTCGCTCGAAGAGTCGACGGCGCCACGGCCGCCGAATGCGTACTCGACATGATGCTTTCTCGAGCAGCCTGCGCCGCCCGGTCTGCGTCGTGGCGTCCTCTTCGTTTCGACGCCGTGCGCGTTCGAGCTGATGACTCCTGTCGCCCCCACCGTCGAGAAGTCGAGAACGCAAGGGCGTGCGTCCGGCTTCGAGCAGATCGTGCGCGACAAGTCGGGGGCGTTGTCGCTCGCCGTCCTCATCTTCGAGCCACCGAGGATCTGACGTTCTCTGCGACTCGGATCCAAGTGACCGGCAGCACGCAGCACGTGCGGGAGCTCACCCGCAGAACGAACGTGAAGCGCGGCGAGGTGAGTCGCTGCTGCGGGCGCGCCGCGCCGATCCGGTACCCAGACGGCGCACAAGCCGCGGACGGTCGGCCCACCCGGCGTCAATCTCCGAGTCTTCCAGCCGGGGGCGCAACCGAGGACGCTGTCGGGTCGACCTGGTAGGGTGAGAGGCCTTCCCATGAACTTCCGCGTGCTCAGCGTGTCCTTGATGCTCGGCCTCGCCCCCGCGGCCGCGATCGGAGCGACCGGATCGCTGGAGCAGCAGTACAAGGCTGCCGTGAAGCTCGAGGTCTCGGGTGACATCGTCGGCGCACTGGCTGCTTTCGAGGCGATTTCGCCGTCGGATTACGCGACCAAGCTCCACATCGCGAGCTGCAAGAGGAAGCTCGGCCGCTTCTTGGACGCCGAGCGTGACTACGAGTCGATCGCCACCGATCCGAACGCGGACTCCGCGACTCGCGATACCGCAGCGAGTGATCTCGACGATCTGCGAACGCGCATACCGAAGCTGCGCCTCAGATTCAGCGCCGGCACCTCGGGTGTCATCGTCACGATCGATGGCACCGCAGTGAAGGTGCCCGGCGAGCACCGCACGAACCCGGGCGCCCACGAGGTCGTCGGGAAACGTGGCAACTCGGTCGTGTACGAGCGACGCGTGAACCTCGCGGAGAGCTCGTCGATCGAGGTCGAGATCGACGCGCCCGGCGCCGCGCACGCGGGACCTCCGGGGCAGAAGGAGACGCCGCCTGCGCCACCACCGACCAGCACACCGCCCTCCACGACGATAGGGCCGCTACCGTTCTACGTCGGTGGCGGCATTCTCGCGGCCGGCTCCGTGGTGAGCTTCGTGCTCGCGTCTTCCGCCCAGGATTCCGTGAAGGACCACTGCGCTTCACAACAAGCGCTCGCCTGCGACACCGACGCGGCGGGCGCGTCGCGCATGCGCACCTGGGAGACGATCGGGTGGATGACCGGTGGGGCGGCCGTCGCCGCGATTGGTGTGGGCATCGTGATCCACGTCCGGGGCCGGGAGCCGGCCACGACGGCGCCAATGCCGTCCGTCGTTCGGCCGATCGTCGGTGCATTGAACGGTCTGGTGTGGGAAGGGCGGTTCTGAGATGCGACGCACGATCTCCATCGTTCTTCTCGCAGCGATCCAAGCCGGCACGGTGGGGTGCATGAGCTCGGACTTCCCGACCGCGTGCGCGTCGACCTCCGATCGTTGCTGCTCCGAACAGGGAGCATGTGGAGCGGACAGCTCGAGCACCGACAGCATGCTCGGTGACGCGCCCCTTGCGGACACCTCCGCGGGCGACACGCTCGTCGTGGACACCTCTGCGGGCGATACGCTCGACACCTCCGGAGGCGACACGCTCGTCGCGGACACCTCCGGGACCGAGACGCGCGTCGCAGATACCTCCGTGGAGGATGCGTTCGCGCTGGACACGTTCGTCGCAGACAGCGGCGTCGACGGGGCCGCCGACGCCGCCATGGAGACGGCAACGGACGCCGCCGCCGACGTCGACGCACCGGATCTTTGCGTCGGGGTGACGTGCAACGCCCCACCCGCAGTGACCTGCAAGGACGCACTGACGCGCCGCACATTCGCGGCGACCGGGACGTGCGGAGGCGGAACGTGCGCGTACGCACCGACCGACACGCCGTGCCCCTCCGCGCAGTTCTGCAAGGCCGGAAGCTGCGCACCAGCACCCTCCTGCGCGGGCGGGTTGACATGCGGAAGCGAGAGCTGCTGCGCGAGCCCGCTGGTGACCGGGGGAACGTTCAGCCGCAGCTACGACAATGTCTCGCCCGGCTACCTCGATCCGCAATACAAGGCGACGCTGAGCGACTTTCGCCTCGACAAGTACGAGATCACGGTCGGTCGCTTTCGTGCCTTCGTCACCGCGCGTGTCGCCGGATGGCTCCCGACGTCGGGCTCGGGAAAGCACGCGCACCTGAACGCTGGGCAGGGACTCGCCGTGACCGGTGGCGGCTACGAAGCCGGCTGGGACGCCGCGTGGAACAGCTACCTGCCGAGCGCGAAGGCCACTTGGGACAGCAGCTCGTATCTAGCATGCGATGCGAGCTACCAGACCTGGACCGCGTCGCCTGGGTCTTACGAGCAGTACCCGGCGAACTGCATCGACTGGGATGAGGCCATGGCGTTCTGCATCTGGGACGGCGGCTTCTTGCCCTCGGAAGCGGAGTGGAACTACGCGGCCGCCGGCGGCGACCAGCAACGCATCTATCCCTGGGGCAGCACGACGCCCGACACGACGCGCGCGATCTTCGGCTGCTACCGCAACGGAACTGGGCCGTTCTCGTGTACGGGTGTCGCGAACTTCGCACCCGTTGGTACTGCGAGCCTGGGCTACGGCAGGTGGGCACAGCTCGATCTTGCCGGCAGCGTCTACGAATGGACAGCCGACTGGTATAGGGCTCCCTTCGCGGAGACGGACTGCAAGGACTGCGGGTTCGTCACTGTTGGAACGTCGCGCGTGGCCCGCGGCGGGAACATTGCAAGCACGACGGGCGACATTCTCACCTCGTATCGGAACGTTGCGCGAACCCCCAACTCCCGCGACAACGGCATCGGTGCGCGCTGTGCCAGGGCTCCCTGAAGGGGCCCGTCGCCATCACGGCTGCTTCCGCGCGACGACCTCCATGCAGGCAATGTAGCGGTTGCTGATCCCGTAGCGACACGGCGAGAACCCGTTGTCGGCGAGCAACGCGTACAGGCGTCGTCGCGTAAAATTGTGGTGGTGCTCGAGCTCGACCCAGTACGGGTTCTGACGGACACGATCCATCGCGCGCCAAGGGAGGCAGTCCATGTTCGGCATCGAGACGAAGAGCAGCCCGCCGTCGTTGAGCAGCTTGTGGGCATGCCGGAGACCCTCGATCGGGAACGCCATGTGCTCGAGCACGTCGGCCATGGAGATGACGTCGAAGGTCATCGCTGCTGGTGAAAGGCTTGTCAACTCCGCGCAGCGCGCGTCCACGCCCATGTCGCGCAGGAGCGCGACGCTGCTCTCGCGCAAATCGAGACCGAGGACCCGGTAGCCGTACTCGTCGGCGGTGGTGAGCAGCGCGCCGTCGCCGAAGCCAACGTCGAGCCAAGCGCCGAGGCTCGCCGCGGGCGCGGTGCGCAGCGCCGTGAGAGACTCCACGAGCGGCGCCGAAACCGCGCGTGCACGACTGACGTCGGTTCCGCCAGGCGTTTGGTGAGCGTGACTGCCGGAGAACAGGACGGCCTTCCCCGCGTCGCTCCAGTAGCCGTCGGTGAAGACGTGCGTACACGCGACGCAGCGCACCCAACGGATCGTCGTAGGTAGCGGAGAGCGGTACGACGGATGCTTGCTGCACTCGAATGCGCCAACGCTGGCGAGCTCTCGACCCTCGCAGAGCGGGCAGGCCTCGTAGGGGATACGGAGCGGAGCGTGGGCCATCTAAACTAAATCCTATTGGGTGACTGGGGGTAGCGATGGACGAACGATCCGTCGACCTTCACGGGGATCCAGATGAGCGCGCACCCGTAGTGCGCAGAGAGAATCCCGCTCCAGGCGCGTATCTCGCCGAAAGCACACGATCCATCGCCCGCATGGCGAAGGGCCAGAGCTTTCGGTATCGCGTTCGAGCGCGTGCGTCACCAGCTCCTGCGGAGCGCGACGGCTACGCTTCCGCGTCGCGACAACCTACCCGGTCGCCATCACCCCAGGCCTCGGCGCAGCCGATGCGTCCAACAGCCTAGCGCCGCACGATCCACTCCCCATCGAGAGCAGCGCCAAGGTGCTGCGCGATCCCCGCCATTGTTGCCCGCGTCGGAGGCCTGCCGAAGTGCGCTTCGATCCGCGCGGTGATCGCATCCACCGACACGCGCCCGTCGCCCTCCTCGAGCGCCGCGCGCGCGAGCTCGAGCCTCGTCGGCACGCGCGTCGACTCCCACGACGCGAGTCCGACCGCTCCGTTGTGACTTGTTCGAAATCGCCCGTCGCTGCGAAGCAGCGAGAACGTCATCTCCTCGCTCCAGCGCTCGTGCGTCGCGGAGAGCCCGCGAACCTCTTGGTGCGCGTGGAATGCCGAGAGCCCGCGCCCGCGTCGCTCGAGGAGGCCTTCGACGTGTTCGATCGCTTCGGCGATGGCCTCGGCTCCGCCGGAGACATCACGGTCGAGGAGGCCGATCGCGTCTGCGCCCATCCGGACAAACTGCGGCCGCACGAGCATCGTGTTCAGCGTGAACTCCGACGCGCCGACCTGCGCGCGGATCTTCGCGACGAGCTCGTCGCGGCCCAGGGGACCACCGGCGGCGCGAAGTATCTTCTCCGCCGCCTCGTGCACGTACACGCGGCCGTCCGCCCCACCAACCCCTCGCAAGGAGACGCGGAGACGACCGAGATAGACGATGCCCTCCGATCGGCGAGCGAGCGCTGCGAGGTGCCAAGGCGTGAACCACTCGGGGAAGTCGATCTCCTCGCGCAGCTCCTCCAGCAGCTCGTTGCACGACCACTGTCGTTCGGGACCGAGCCGGGTCATCACATCGCGAGCGACGGGCGCGATGCGATCTCTCCAGCGCGTGAATTCGGGAATGTGATGCTCGAGACCGACCAAGCCGCGCCCGAAGTGGATCACCTCTTCGGGGAAGTGCACACGCGTACCCAAGCGGCGGAACAACTCGTCTGTGTGCATCGGCGCGTCCGCGGCTCGCAAGATCGCGACGGCTTCGGCGCGGCGCGTGTCGCCGAGGGCGACGACCCGATCGCCGACGATCTGCAGCTGCTCTCGTAGTCGTTGATGGAGCCGAGCGCCGAGCACCTCGCCCCACGGCGCACGAGCTTCGCGCACGAGCGTGTCGAAGACAGAGATTTCAGCAGGCAGCGTGACGCGCTCGGCTTTCGCGATCAGGTCGGCCCACGCTCGTTGAACGACGGCGAGCTTCGCCGGCGACAACCAGATCTCGTTGTCCCACTCGATGGCGTACGCGGCGCCGTCCAGCACCGTCTCGCAGATGAATTGAAGAACCTCCGGTCGCGCGTCGACCCCGGCCCACCAAGGGTCGCTGGCAAGGGCGGAGGCAGGTACCGGTCCACCGTTGATCGCCGCGGCGACCCGCTGCGCGACCTCACGACCCCACGGTCGCCGCGCGAGGGTGTCGACCGCCCTCGCCTCGAGCTGCCGAATGCGTTCGCGCGAAATGCCGAAGGTCTCGCCGAGCACCTGCAGAGTCTCGGGATCACCGGCCATTCCCGAGCGGCGCGTGAGAATGATCCGCAACATCGGATCCTCCTCCTGAACCAACGCCCGGAACCCCTCGAGCAGCCCCTGCTCGATCCGTTGCCGATCGCGCTCCACCCGCTCGAAGTGCGCACCGACGGCGCGCGCGAGTTCTGCGATCGACATGCGGCCGAGGATCCCTGCGCTGGAGAGCACGGCCGCGGAGCGGCCTCCGATCTCGCCGAGGCTCACGAGGTTCTCTCTCGCCACGTAGGCGCGCACGCGCGAGGGCAGCTCCATGTCGACCAGACGAGTCGACTTCTGCAGTTCATCGAGCTGCACCCGCAGGAGGTCCCACTTGCCTTCGCGGGCAGCGTCCGCGACGGACGACATCGCCGAGACCGGCTCGATCGAGGGGACGAAGCTCTCCCAGCGCGCTCCGAGGATCGGCTCGATCGCTGCGCGCGTCTCGGCGATCGTCGTGCGCCCGAGGTTCCTCTCTCCGAGGAGCTCGCTCGGCGCGCGCAGGACGAGCTCACGCAGGGTCACGAGATGGTTCCGGTCGGCCCACGTCGCCATCCGAGTCGGCAGTCGGAGATCCTCGAGCGGCGTGTCGAGGGGATCGCGCGCAGGAGGTCGCCGCGAGGGTGGTCGCGGCGGGGGCGGCGGCG
>JBKJQC010000146.1:0-3576 GCA_046593995.1 Polyangiales bacterium | reverse complement strand
GTCGAAGATCGTCTCGATGAACCGCGTGATCGAGGTGTGGTCGCGCGGGAGATGCGAGACGTAGTGGCGCTTGGCCCACGGCGAGATCGCGACCATCGGCACGCGCGGTCCCATCATCTCCGGCTCGGGTCGACCGAGGTACGCGCGGCAGCCCTCGGGCGGCGGGACGTGGTCGAAGAAGCCGCCGCCCTCGTCGTAGGTGAAGAAGATCGCGAGACGCTCCCACTGCGGGCTCTTGATGGCGTGGTCGTAGAGCACCTTCAGCCAGGCCTCGCCCCGCTGCAGATCGCCGTCGGGATGATCGTCGTCGATGTTCTCGATGCCGTCGGCGAACGACACGTTGGGGAGCGTTCCCTTGTCGAGCGCGTCGTAGAGATCGCGGAGCGGTCGCACCCCCGGCGAACGTCCGTTCCAATCGAGCGTGGAGCTGAACGGGTTGCCGTCGGTGTAGACACGCCAGGTCACGCCGCGGTTCATCATGATGTGGAAGATCGACGGCAGGCTCGGGTCTGGATAGCTCACTCCCGTGTCGAGCACGCCGGCCGAGGTGCCGAACATCATGTAATTACGATTGCCGAACGTCCCTGCCGCCATCGGCGAGAAATGGCGATCACCCATCGCGTAGGTATTGGCGAGGAAGTAATAGAAGGGGAGATCGGTCTGCTCGTAATAGGTCAATGCATACGCCCCGTCGCCCCCCACGTCGGCGGCGCTCAGCACGAAGCCGTCCATCTTGCCGCCGTTGACGCCCTTGGTCATGCCCTCGAACTGATGCGGCGGATCGAGCGGGAGGCAGGTGGTGGTCGCGTGATGGGGGAGCACCGCGCGGCCCTCGCGATCGGGATTGGAATAACCCGCGGGGATCGGCTCGACCTCGGGCTGCCCCTGATCGTGCAGCTTGCCGAGGATGTGATCGAAGCTGCGGTTCTCCCTCATCGCGATGATCACGTGCCTTATCGGGAGGCGCGCGAGGAGCGCGCGGTCGATGCCCAGCGTCTCGCTCGGACGGGCACCCGCGCGGTAGGTGCAGGCAGCGCGCTCGGCTCTCTTCGTGTCGGCGGGCACCACGGGACCGCAGCCGAGCGTTGGATCGTCCGGCGGCGTCACCATCGCATCGACGCGATCGAGGCCCCAGTCGATGGCGCCCGGGCGGCAGCTCATGGCGAGGGCGATCAGCGCTGCACAGCGCGCGAGACGCTTCATGGGTTCCTCACGGGAGGCCCCCAGAGCGAGGCGCCGAGCAAGAGACCGAAGCGGAAGTCGCCAGGGTCGGCCGAGTCGTAGGCGCTGTCGGTCTCGCGGTATTCGACGTGGTGACTGTCGCGAGAGAGCGCGCCCTGTCCGCCGAGCCAGAAGCGACCGAAGCGGATCCGCAGGTGACCGGCGACGCCCATGCGCGTCGTGCGCGCGGTGCGCTGCAGCGCGGGCTCTTCGCGGAGCGTCGTCGCGCCCCACGTCCCTTCGATGGCGGTGGAGAGACGCCCGGCGTCCCAGCGCGCGCCGAGGCCGAGCTGCGTGAACGCCCTGCCGGCGGTCTCGAGCCCCGGCGTCTGCAAGAGCTCTTGGACGAACACCTGCGCGAGGAACGAGCGACCGTCGCCGAGGTACGAGACACCGCCCGAGGCCCGCACCGTGCCGCGCCCGAAGATCCCGCCGACGCCGTCCATGTGATTGAGCTCGTCGAACGATCGCGACGTCGTCCACATCACCGAGCCCTCGGAGGCAAGCCGCGCGGACACGACCGGGCTCCACGGCGTGTCGCTGGTACGCCACGCCGGCTCCACGAACGCGCTGCCGCGGAAGCCGTACACCCAGAGATAGGGCTCGGTGTTCGCGTGCTGCCCGCCGCGTCCGACGAAGAGGAGATCCCACGACACGAGCAGACGTCGATCCGCGAACGAGCGGATCCCCGCCGTCTCCGCGCCGAGCTCGCCGAGGAGCGAGTACCCCGCGCGCGACATCGCGATGGTCGGGCCGACGACCGGTCCGCGCACCACCACCTCGAAGGGCTCGCGCGCAGCGCTCACTCGCGCCGCCGCGACGAGCGCGAGCCCCAACGCGGTCGCCGCCATCGCTCTCCTCACGAGGCGACGGTATCAGAATGGCCGGTCAGGGCAGCCCACCCCCACGGCTCGTCACGCGTTTGGAGGAGCGGCGCTGTTGGGCCCGTCGGGTGTTCTCGGCGTGATCTCGCGCGTAGCGCGAAGAGAGCGGCCTCCCTGATTGTGAGCCGCGCGGACCTGTGATTGCGTGCGCGCTCCTTTCACCCGTTCCCGGAGCTACCGTGAAGATGTCTCGCGCCCTGTTGCCGCTGTTCGCGCTGGTCGCGCTCTTCGCCTGCTCGACGGGGACGCACGGCTCGCGCGCCGAGCTGTCGCAGCAGAAAGCGCCGCTGACCCTCGGCGCCGATCACGAGCTCTCGCCGCGGATCTACGACGTGCCGAGCGGTGGCTCGCAGTTCTACGCGATGACATGGACGGGCTCGGGCTGGATCACGGTGTGGGCGACGCGCGGTCGCATCGACGGCGCTCGACTCGGCACCACCGGCTCCGTGCTCGACGCACCTGCGAAGACCTTGGTCGCGCCGGATCCGGCCGTCCGCAACGTCGCTGCGGACTTCGACGGCAGCTCGCTCCTCATCGCGTGGGGGGCGGGCGATGTGATCAAGGCGCGCCGGTTCGCCGCGGATCTCACGCCGCTCGGTAGTGCCTTCACCGTGTCGTCCACCGCGCTGCCTCTCGGCGTGAGCGACAAGCTGACGATCTCCCATGCCGGCGGGCGGTTCCTCGTCGTGTGGTCGCAGCAAGCAGGCATCGGCGAGTCGCACCGAGATCTGCTCGGCGCGTTCGTCAAGGCCGACGGCTCGCCTGACGGAGCTCAGTTCGCGATCGCGACCGAGCAGCTCGCCGAGGACGATGCGCACCTCGCGACCGACGGGACGGACTTCGTCGTCGCCTACGCGACCAACGGCACGGCGACGGGGTGCGCGACGCGGAAGATCACCAGCGCGACCAAGGCCGTCGGCGCGCGGCTCGCCGTGCGCGACACGAGCTACGTGCCCACGGTGCGCATCGCCCACGCGGGCGCGCCGGGGAACTACGTCGTCCTCTGCAGCGGAGGCGCGACCCCCGACGCCCTCCAACGCGTCGGAAACGACAACACGCTCGGCGGCGCAGCGGTCGTGATCGGAGGAGGCTCGCGCGAGCTCGCGTCGAACGGGACCGGCTTCTCGCTGGTGACGGCGACGAGCGACGTCGGGGTCCAGCGCTTGGCGGTCGACGGGACGCTGCTCGATGCACAGCCGCAGCTCCTCGGCCTCACCCTGACCAGCTCTCCGTACCTCGCCGTCGCGCCGACGGGGCCGAGCACCTTCGCCGGTTACCTCGACGCGGCGGACTCCACGAACACGTATCCGCTCCGCGGCGTCCGCATCGATCCTTCCGCGCGCACGACGCTCGATCTGCCGGGGACGCCGTTGTCCCTGGCGACGCCTTCCCAGAAAGACGTGCGCCTCGCGTCCGACGGGAGCGGCGGTGCGCTCGCACTCTGGAGCGAGCAAGGCCGCGTCCGCGGCGC
>JBKJQC010000399.1:0-4584 GCA_046593995.1 Polyangiales bacterium | reverse complement strand
TTTTCGGCGCGGCCGAGAATTGGGACACTACGCCATGCGCACGAGGACGTCCACGGGCGCGACGACCTTGCCAATCGCGAGGAGCTCGGCGACGGCACGTTCGATCCGCGGATGCATCGGATCACTACGGTAGTCCTCGACACCGACCCGCTTCTTCGGCGGCTCGGGAGCTGTGCGGTTCTCGGCTCGGCGATCTCGCGACGCGGGCAATTAGCTCTCCCGCTCTCGGAACGGACCGCTCCGTCTCCGCGCCTCGGGTGGCTCTGCGAAGTCGTGATCGTGATCCGTCGCCGCTTCGTGCTCGAGCGCGCGCAACATGTCCTCGTCGTACTCGACGAACCGGTCGCCTTCAGGCTCCGCGAATCCGAGCGGAGCCTCGCCGCGCGCGTAGCCCATCGCTCGGTACCCGCGCAGACGCTTCTCGAACATGCGCATCAGCACCGGCACCTCGCGGTCGACGTAGTCGAAGATGCGCACGTCGCGCTTGCCGGGGTGGCGGCGGTGCAGACGTCCCGCGTACTGCACGAGCGTGCCTTTCCACGCGACGGGGAGCGCGAGGAAGAGCGTGTCGAGTCGGGCATCGTCGAACCCTTCGCCGATGTACCGCCCGGTGGCGAGGAGCAGCCGCTCCTCGTTCGGCGGGATCGCGGCGAGCTGCGCGCGGATCTCGCGATCGGCCTTCGCGCCCATCCCGCCTTGCAGAACGACGAGGTGGCGGGCCAGTCGCGCGAGGCGGTTCGCGAAGAACGCGAGATGCTCTTTGCGCTCCGTGAGAAGGAGCGGGGAACGTCCCTCTTCGAGCGCGCGGATCACGTCGTCGACGATCATCGTGTTCCGCGGCACGTCGCGCGAGAGCGCGGCGTACACCGCCTGGATGCTCGCGCCCTCGCCGACGTCGATCGGCTTTACGGTCGTCTCGCGCACGACGAGGCGATGCTCGAATGGACGCATCTCCGCCTGCGCCTTCGCGTCCAGCTTGAATCGGACCGGGCCGAGCTGCATCTCGGTAATCGGATGGTGTCCGTCGCGTCGCTGCGGCGTCGCGGTGAGCCCGACGACGTAGCGGGCCTTCACCTCCTTCAGCACGCGCTCGAACTGCACGGCGGGGAGATGGTGACATTCGTCGACGATCACGTGCCCGTACCCCGCGACGAGCTCGGCGACCGAGTCCTCGCGCACCAGACTCTGGATCATCGCAACGTCGAGGCGACCGGTCGGCGCGCGCTTCGCTCCGCCGATCTGTCCGATCTGCTTCGCGTCGATCCCGAGAAAGACCGCGAGCTGCGCGATCCACTGGTCGAGCAGCGGCCGCCGGTGGACGAGGACGAGCGTGCTGCGACCGCGCGCGGCGATCAAGTGGGCACCGATGACGGTTTTGCCGGTGCCCGGCGGTGCGACGAAGACCCCCGCGTCGTGCGCGATCATCGCGCGCGCGGCGCTGTCTTGCGCAGACGTCAACGTTCCGCGGAAGGTCAACTCGATGGCCTCGCCGACCGTTCGCTGGTCGCTTGGATCCATCGCGATGCCATGTCCTCGGAGAAGCTCCTCGAGGTCGGCGAGACAGCCGCGAGGAAGGCCGACGTGCAGCGGAAGATCCTCTGCGCACCCGATCACGCGCGGCGTCATCGCCGTCGAGAGTCGCATGCGCTGCTTCCTGTAAAACTCCGGGTTCTGGAAGGCCGCGAGCCGCTTGATCGCGTTGATCAAGCTCGGTGGCAGCCCCGCCTTCCCGACGAAGATCTGCTGCGCGAGTGTCACCGCCACTCGCGGCGGGAGCGGGCCCTCGATGCGTGGCGGGCGTCGCATTTTCGAGGGGGAGCGCGTCCAGGGCGCCGCGTTGGCCTCGTCGGTCGCTTCGGCCACGCGCGCGCCGACCACCGTCCCGTCGCGCGCAGCTTCCGACGCGATCGCCTCGACCGTCGCGGGCTCGACGCGTTGCACGCTCGCGAGGTACGACCATTGACGGTCCGGCGGATAGGGGTCGAGGTTCTCGTCGAGAAAGACCGAGTTCCCGACCCTGCGCGGGCCGAGCTGGAAAGGCAGCGCGATGAGGTTGCCGAAGCCGCCGCGTGGCATCGTATCCTGGCTCGGGAACAGCCGATCGTACGAGTCCATCCCGAGCTGGTGACGCCTTGTCATCGTCTCGGTGAGGAGGTGGCAGCCCATCTGGCGTGCTGCGGAGGCGGCGACGGGCGCCGCGAAGAAGAACCAGACGTGCGCGCCGTTGCCCCGATCGCGAACGCTCGACGACCGCGGGCAGACCGCGCAGTCGTGCCGTCGCCGCGAACGCGCGCACGTCATCGCGCCAGGTCCCCTTGTCGAAGTCGACGGCGAGGAACCAGCACGTGTCGTCGGCGAGCATGGGATAGACGCCCATCACGTGCTCCCCCTTGAGATGGCGAAGCACGGCGCGCTCGTCGAGCGGTCGGAAGGCCTGATGCGCGCACTGGCCGCACTTCACCTTCGGCAGCTCGCATAGCCCGCGCACCCACTTGTTCGAGCAGTCGGGAGCGTACCCGGGCTTCCTTGGCGGCTTCGGCTCGAAGCGCACGGGGTAGACGTCCTCGCGCCCGCGAAACAGGGACAAGAACAGCTTCGCCTTTTCGCGCGCAGAGCGGGGCTCGGCGGCGCGATTCGGGATTGCGGCGGCAAGGGGCGACGCGCTGTCCGCGCACGCGGCGATCTCGGCGCGAAGCGCCGTCACGCGCGCGGCTGCCGCGGCTCGCTCCGCCTCGAGGCGACGCACCTGCGCTTCCGCGTCTGCGAGCTCCGAGCCGAGGGCCGCGCCGCGAGAGGGCTTCGTCATCGGAGAGATGGGATGGACGCGACGACGGGGACCGCCGCATGATTTCGGCGCGCCGCGATCATCGCATACCGTATCGCCAGCTGCCGTGCCCTCGACTGCGGAACCATCAGAGCACGAAGCGTAGATTCGTCGAACCGGTGCGCGACTCCGAGCACGCGCCGCGCAGCCTCCAGGAACAGCTCCATCGCAGGAGGGATCGTACGCTGCAGCCGGTACGCCGGACCAGACCGCGTTACTCTATCCGTGACTCGATGCTACTCGGCTCCACCGACCACATGCTTCACAGAGCGGCACGCTCGCCCGGCCACCGAACCGTCCGGCGACGCCTGGCGGCCCTGCCCGCGCAACGACGAACGGGGGCGCTCGGTGACGGCCTCGGACCTCGTCCGGCTCTCGGTCGACGTCTCGCCGTCTCGCGCTGCGGCGAGATGGACGGCGCAGTCTTCGAGATGACCGCGGACATCGTCGAATACGCACGCTCCATGGGCAACCAGGACTTCTCGATCGACCTCGTGTTCTTCCACCGCGGGCTCTCGTGCCGCCGAACGCCCGGGGTGCGCGTCGTCGCCATGTAGCGCTGCACCGTCCGCTTCGAGACCCGGACGCCGATCCGAACGAGGCCGCTGGCGACATCGAGCACGAGGACGTAGGGCTTGGCGGCGCCGCTCCCGCGAGCCGCTCACCGTGACTGCCACTGCCGCACGGCGGCGAGCTCGCTCTCGTAGTTCATCAGCGCGACGCGCGCGGCGCGCAGCTGCGGATCGTCGTTCGTCACCACGCCCGTCAGGCGGAGATCGAGCGCCTGCAAGACGACGGACGCGAGTCGCTGACAGAGGCTCTCAAGGAGCGGCCGGCTGGCCGCCGACCGACGCTTGCCGGTGAAGTGCTCGGCGTACGTGCGTCGCACCTCCGCGAGCTCCTCGGCGAGCGCCTTCGGATCGATCGGGCCTGCGGCGTCCGACGCGAGCGGAACGAGGCGCTCCTCGGCGCTGACGACGACGGCCGCATCGGCCGCTGTAAGCCCGAGCGCACGCAGTCGATCGACCCCGCCGCGGAGCGATGCCACGACGTGCCGAACGCGTGCGGGCCTGCGCGCCGAGGGCGCGACCATTGCGCACTCCTCATCGTAGAGCGCGAGCTGATCGTCGAGGAGCGCGCGCAGGAAGCTCCGGCGCGCTACGTCGCCGCCGGTCGACCACGCTTCCACGACCGTGAGGTGCTGCTGGCGGAGCGCGGCCAGATCGAGGCGGAGCGCGTTGAGGTTATCGACGAGCGACGCCCGGGGCACCTTCGGCAAGCGCGCGACGTACCGTTGCTCGAGAGCCTCGTCGACCTCGAGGGCCTCGGTGAGGAGCGCGAGATCGAGCCGCGTCGCTCCCGGGGTCATGGCGCGTCGCACGACATCGCCCATCGTCTTCGCGTGCGCGCCGAGCAGAGCGAGCTCGAGCTCCTCGGGCGTGAGCGGCGGCTTCGTCTGCTCGTGCGCGATCTCCTTTCGCTCACGCGAGAGAAACTCCACCTGCTTGCGCGCACGCGCGAGGACGTCGCGTTCGGCAGGGCGCATCGTGCCGACGCGCCGCTCGAGGACGGTGACCACGCTCCGCACCTCCGCGAGCATCTTCTCGAGCTGCACGAGATCGCGCGTGGTCCGATCGGCCCCCTGTTAACGCTCGCTCTCGCCAGTCCTGATCCCGTCGATCTCGCGTCGGCTGCGTGATGGCCCGCTCCGGGTCGCCGCTCCCCGTCCCGCATCGAGGTGTCGCGCCGAAGTGGGGCGT